>NZ_JBHVET010000402.1:0-7618 GCF_042802135.1 Kitasatospora sp. NPDC057512 | reverse complement strand
GATCAGTGCCGATCAGGGCCGGCCGGAGCCGACGGCCTGAGCCGGGTCAGCGGACCTCGGTGATCTCCGGGCCGCGCGCGAACGGGTCGAGCGCGGCACCGCCGAAGCGGTTCTCGCCCTCACCGGCGGCGGCGGTCGCCCCGCCACCGTCGGCGACCATCTGGGCGTCCTCGGGAAGCTTCAGGACGATCGGGTCGCGGGGAGCCATCGGGGACTCGCCGCGCACGACGACCGTCTGCCGGAAGACCTGCTCCAGGATCCCGGCCATCTCCGGCTGCACGGCGGCCTGGCCCGAGATCACGCCGCGCAGGAACCAGCGCGGACCGTCGCAGCCGACGAACCGCACCAGCTGCACGCCCTGGGTGCCGTCCGGCAGCTGCACGGGGACCCGGGCGCGGAGGTGCCAGCCGAGCGGGCCCTCCTCCTCCTCGATGAGGCCGCCCTGCGAGGTGATGCCGTTGGCGATCTCCTCCCGGACCTCCCCCCAGATGCCCTCCGACTTCGGGGCCGCGAAGGCCTGGAGCTGGATGGCGCTGTTTCCGAGCACAAGGGTTGCCGCCACGATCGCGTCACCGGCGACCTCGACGCGCAGCTCCATGCCCTCGACACCGGGGACCAGCAGACCCCCGAGGTCGACGCGCCCCTCCTCGGGGTTCTCCAGCTCGGAGTGGTCCCACGGACCGTCCGGCCGGGGGGCCGGCGGCAGGCCGACCCTGTCGGCCGGGTCCAGCTCGGTCACGTTCTCGCTCTCGGCGGAACCTTCGACGTCATCGGCCGTCTCGTCGGCGCTGATGGCGTCGTCGGCGAGCTGCTCGACAGCGTCCTCGCTCTTCTGGCGACGACGGAACACGGTCACTGCCCTTCCCGGTCCAAGACCGATGCGAATGCCTGCTCGGCTTCCTGCGAGGCCGCGGGCATGCTAGACCGCGGCATGGCCGCCGGTCGACCCGAACCCGCCCTCGGCGCGTGCCGACCCAGGCAGCTCCTCCACCTCGTGGAAACGGGCCTTCTCGACCTGCTGGATCACCAGCTGGGCGATCCGGTCCCCTCGGCGGAAGCTGACCCCCTCGCGCGGGTCCAGATTGACGACGATCACCTTGATCTCTCCACGGTACCCGGCATCGACCGTCCCCGGGGCGTTCACGAGGGCAACACCGCAACGAGCTGCCAGGCCCGACCGGGGGTGGACGAAGGCCGCGTAGCCGTCCGGCAGGGCGATGGCGACGCCGGTGGGCAGCATGACCCGCTCACCGGGGGCCAGCTCCGCGTCGACGGTGGTGCGCAGGTCGGCACCGGCGTCCCCGGGCTGCGCGTAGGCGGGCAGCGGCAGCTCGGGGTCGATGCGCTTGATCAGGACGTCCAGCTGCGGGCGGGGGGTGTCGCTCAAGGGTTCACCTCAAAGGCTCGTGCGCGCTTCATCAGATCCGGGTCGTCGAGGACCTTCTCGATGTCCTCGGGACGACCGTGCGTGGTGAAGTGTTCCAGCTTTACCTGGATGAAGAGGGCCTGGGCCCGGACGGCGACCGGCCCGTCCGGTCCGCCGATCCGGGCCTCGGCGGCGCTGTAGATCTTGCGGCCGTGCACGCCGGTGACCCAGGCGCGCAGGTGCAGCACCGAGTCGACGGGCACCGGGCTGAGGAAGTCGGTCTCCAGCCGGCCGGTCACGGCGGGGGCGTGCAGCAGCCAGTTGAGCGTGCCGAGGGTCTCGTCCATGGCGGTGGTCAGCAGCCCGCCGTGGGCCAGGCCGGGGCCGCCCTGGTGGGCGTCGCGGACGGGGAACTCGGCGGTGACGTCGAGTCCCTCGCCGGCCACCGCGTCGATCCGCAGGCCGCCGGGGTGCTGCGGGCCGCAGCCGAAGCAGTGCTCGTAGTGGGAGCCGAGCCGGGTGCCGGGGGCGGGCGCCTGGGGGTGGCGCTCCGGCAGGACGGCGTCCGGCGGCGGGGTGGTCGGGGACGGCGGTGTGGCGGGCGCCAGCCGGTCGGTGGGGGTGCTGGGGGCTGTCGTACCGGTCACGGGGCCCCAGCCTACCCAGGGGTAGCGGGGCCTCCGGTGGGGGTGGCGTCCCGCGCCGGACGTCAGGGCGACCACAATGGAGGCATGTACGACGAACGCCTCACGGTGCCGCGCTCCTGGTGGCTGCTCCCGATCGCGGTGGGCCTCACGTTCGCGCTGATCCTGATCCGGGTCAGCGGTCCGGCCGCGCTGATCGGACTGGTGGTCGGCATCGCGGCCGGCGCGGTCGCGATCAGCAGCTACGGCTCGGCCCGCATCCGCGTGGTCCAGGGCTCCCTGGTGGCCGGCCCGGCCCGGATCCCGGTGGACGCGCTCGGCGGCGCGCAGGCGCTGAGCCCCGCCGAGGCGGCGGCCTGGCGCGGCCGGAAGGCCGATCCGCGCGCCTTCATGCTGCTGCGCAGCTACGTCCCGACGGCGCTTCGGGTCGAGGTGACCGATCCGACCGACCCGACGCCGTACCTCTACCTGTCGACCCGCTCGCCGATGAAGCTGGCGGAGGCGCTGGAGGACGCCCGGCGCGGCGCCCGCACCTGAGGCGGACCGGGCCGGCCGCGAGTCGGTCGGGCCCGGACACGAGCCGGACGGAAGAGGCCGGACAAACGGAGAGGGACGGTTCCGCTGCTGCGGGACCGTCCCTACGACTTTGTCCTGACCGGTCGACCGGCCGACTCCGTCCTCCCGGGCCCGTCCAGTCGGACGGTTCCCGGACCTGCCGTCCGGCCCCGCTGCCCGGGGCCGGAAGGAGCGGTGTACCGGTCCCGCGGGCGCAGCCGCGGGCACCGGGTCCTGTCCGCCGCGGTGCTCAGGCGCCGCAGTCCCGGCAGATCGGGTTGCCGTTCTTCTCGCTGTAGAGCTGGCTGCGGTGGTGCACGAGGAAGCAGCTCATGCAGGTGAACTCGTCCGCCTGCTTCGGCAGGACGCGGACGGCGAGCTCCTCGTTCGAGAGGTCGGCACCGGGGAGCTCCATGCCCTCGGCGGCGTCGAACTCGTCGACGTCGACGGAGCTGCCGCCCTTGTCGTTCCGCCGAGCCTTGAGCTCCTCGATGCTGTCTTCGTTGAGCTCGTCGTCGGTCTTGCGTGGGGTGTCGTAGTCGGTTGCCATTTTTCGCTCTCCCCCTCCGGGTTGTGCGGTGTGTGCGGTATCTCCAGCGCACGTAACGCATGGGGGGTCGGTCTTGTGCCCGACCCGAGGCGGAGATTTTGCCTTACTTCAAGCCCTGTTACTCAATCGACACTCAGCCCGGGCTCCATCGGGGTGATCCCCAGGGCTGTGGAAGGCCTCACGCTGGGCCATCACCAGCCTTCCGGGGACCCGGTAAACCGACCACGCACAGTGAGCACAATCGGTGTGGATGCCTGTGGAATCCCTTGTCCATCAGGGATGCCGACCGATTCCGCGGACCGACCGGTGATCGGAATCCGGTCACGGACGGCGATCGACACCCCTGATCAGGTGATCACTCTCCGGGGTTGCCCGGAATCATGGAGCGACACGGTGTGAGCTTGGTCACGTTCAGAATCATCCAGGGCAAACCGCGGGAAATCCACCCACTCCGACCGCTCGGTCCAGCATCTCAGCCGGCGTTCTTCCGGGCCTCCCGGCGGGCCAGCAGGGCGGCCTGGCGCTCCTCGAACTTCCGGGCCTGGCCGTCCAACCCGTCCAGGAACACGCCCAGCTCGTTCTGCGCCAGCAGGCCCTCCGGGCCGAGCCCGCCGATCTCCATCACCTTGAGGTGGCGCAGCACCGGCTGGAGCACGTCGTCGTGGTGGATGCGCAGGTTGTACACCCCGCCGAGGGCGATCTGCGCGGCGGCGCGCTCGAAGCCGGGGATGCCGTGGCCGGGCATCCGGAAGTCGGTGACCACGTCGGCGACGGCCCGCATGGCCTGGTCCGGGGCGATCTCCAGGGCGGCCTTCAGCAGGTTCCGGTAGAAGACCATGTGCAGGTTCTCGTCGTTGGCGATCTTCGCCAGCAGCTGCTCGCAGAGCGGGTCGCCGGCGTACTTGCCGGTGTTGCGGTGCGCGATGCGGGTGGCGAGCTCCTGGAAGGCCACGTACGCGACGGAGTGCAGCATGCTGTGCGCGTTGTCGGACTCGAAGCCCTCCGACATGTGGCTCATCCGGGCCCGCTCCAGCTCCACCGGGTCGACCGCGCGGGTGGCGAGCAGGTAGTCGCGAATGGCTATCCCGTGCCGGCCCTCCTCGGCCGTCCAGCGGTGCACCCAGGTGCCCCAGGCGCCCTCGCGGCCGAACATGGTCGCGATCTCGTGGTGGTAGCTGGGCAGGTTGTCCTCGGTCAGCAGGTTGACCACCAGCGACACCCGGCCGACCGGGGTCACCTTGGAGTGCTCCAGCGACCAGGCCTCGCCGCCCAGCACGCCGTCGAAGTCGCGGCCCTGGCTCCACGGGACGAACTCGTGCGGCATCCACTCCTTCGCCACGCCCAGGTGGCGGTTGAGCTCCTTCTCGACGACCTCTTCGAGGGCGAGGATCAGCCGCGCGTCGGTCCAGCCGCTCGCGACGAGCGGGGAGCTGCTCTGCACAGGGGCGATGGTCACGGTGGTGCTCCTGAGGGGACGGCACGCGCTGGGACGGGCGCGCTGGACGGGGACACGTCGTGGACCCGTCGGCGGGGCGCCGACGGACTCACCTACGGTTGCGTAGGTTACGACACCGTAAGTTGCTCGGGCCGGAAAAGACAAGCCGCCCCCGCCAGGCCTTATGTCGTCTTGACGGGCCTGGCGGGGGCGGCTGGAAACGGTCGCCTGCGGAAGGGGCGTTCGACCCTTACGGCGAGGGGATGCGGACCCTCATGGTGAGGCCGCCGCCGGCGCGCGGCGTGGCCTCGATGGTGCCGCCGTGGGCGCGCACCACCGAGCGGACGATGGACAGGCCGAGCCCGACCCCCTTGTCGCTGCGGGTGCGGTCGGCGCCCTTGATCCGGCGGAACGGCTCGAAGATGTGCTCCAGCTCGTACCCGGGCACCACCGGGCCGGTGTTGGAGACCACCAGCTCGCCGCCGCCGGGCACCGCGGTGGTGGCCAGCTCGACCCAGCCGCCCGGGGTGTTGTACCGGACGGCGTTCTGCAGCAGGTTGAGCGCGAGCCGCTCCAGCAGCACGCCGTTGCCGGCGGCCATCGCCGGATCGAGCTTCGAGCGCAGCTCGACCTCGCGCTTGTCGGCCTCCCCGCGGGTCTGCTCCAGTGCCCGGGTGGCCACCTCGGACAGCTCCACCGGGCGGCGGTCGGTCAGCTCGTTCTCGCTGCGGGCGAGCAGCAGCAGGCCCTCGACGAGCTGCTCGCTGCGCTCGTTGGTGGCCAGCAGGGTCCTCCCCAGCTGCTGGAGGTCGGCGGAGGAGGCCGGGTCGGAGAGCTGGACCTCCAGCAGGGTGCGGTTGATCGCCAACGGGGTGCGCAGCTCGTGCGAGGCGTTGGCGACGAAGCGGCGCTGGGAGTCGAAGGAGCGGTCCAGCCGGTCCAGCATGCCGTCGAAGGTGTCGGCGAGCTCCTTGAGCTCGTCGTCCGGGCCGTCCAGCTCGATCCTGCGGTGCAGGTCGGAGGAGGCCACGTCGCGGGCGGTGCGGGTGATCCGGCCGAGCGGGCGCAGGACCCGGCCGGCCATCGCGTAGCCCGCCGCGAAGGCGATCACGGCGAGGCAGACCAGCATGGTCAGCGACTTGCGCAGCAGGGTGTTGAGCGCGGAGTTGGAGCGCGCCAGGAAGTCGGCGGCCTGCCACTGGTTGTAGTCCGTGCTGGTCATCGTGGAGCTGACGCCGTCGGAGCCGGTGACCCGGATGCTGCCGTCGAAGACCAGCTTGCGCGGCACCAGGTTCGAGACGGCGTCCTGGAAGAACACGTACATCAGGAGCAGCAGCACCACGCCGGCCATCAGGAACATCCCGCCGTAGAGCAGGGTGAGGCGCATCCGGATGGTGGGGCGGAAGGGGAACCAGGCGAGCATGCCGTCGCCGGGGACGTAGGGCCCGGGGCGGTGGACGCGCGGCGGGGTCAGGGGCTTCGGCGGGACGGCACGCGGGCCGCCGGCGGGCGCGCCGGAGGCCCCGCCGGCCGGGGGCGGGGTGGTCATGATGGTCCTCTCGGGGCGTCCGCCGGGGCGGGCGCTTACGGCGGGGAGTCTCGGGGTGGACGGACTCCGGTCGTCAGATCCGGTAGCCGGAGCCCGGCACGGTGACGATCACCGGCGGGTCCCCGAGCTTGCGGCGCAGCGTCATCACGGTGACGCGCACGACGTTGGTGAACGGGTCGGTGTGCTCGTCCCAGGCCTTCTCCAGGAGCTGCTCGGCGGAGACGACGGCACCGCCGGCCCGCATCAGCACCTCCAGGACGGCGAACTCCTTGGGGGCGAGCTGGACGGTGCGCCCGTCGCGGATCACCTCGCGCCGGCCGGGGTCGAGCGAGATGCCGGCCCGTTCCAGTACCGGGGGCAGCGGGATGGTCGCGCGGCGGCCCAGCGCCCTTACCCGGGCGACGAGTTCGCTGAAGGCGAACGGCTTCGGAAGGTAGTCGTCCGCGCCGATCTCCAGGCCCTCGACCCGGTCGCTGATGTCGCCGGAGGCGGTCAGCATGATCACCCGGGTGGCCAGGCCCTGCTCGACCACCTTGCGGCAGACGTCGTCCCCGTGCACCAGCGGAAGATCGCGGTCCAGGACGACGACGTCGTAGTCGTTGACCGCGATGCGCTGGAGCGCGGCCTCCCCGTCGTACACCACGTCGACGGCCATCGCCTCGCGGCGCAGACCGGTCGCGACGGCCTCTGCAAGCAGCTGCTCGTCCTCGACGACGAGAACCCGCACGGTCGTTGTCCCTTCTCCAGGCCGGCCCCGGAAGCGGACGCACGGCTCCGACGGTGCCTCCATCCTGCCTGGTCGGGCGGTAAAGCAGCGATAAGCTGCCCCTCGGGCACGGAACCCGGGTCCGCAGTGGTGACTGTTCGCATCCGCACCACTCCGCTTGGACTGTGACACGGGCAACTTTCTCGCGCCGAAAGGTTTCCCCGCCCTGGGGGCGGGGAGGACAGCTGCACACCCGCGATCTGGCTGACGGCCGATCGCACCCACCCGCCGTGCGTTCATCCGCGCCGGCCCTGGGGCTGGGACATCACCGGGAGCGGCCGAAGGCCGTCTCCGCACCCGTCCGGAGTGCCACCACCTTCCGGCCTGGGTGCTTTCACCGGCTGGACCTTCCCCGGGGCGGAGAGCGCACGACCGTGCACGTCCGACACAGTAAGGGGGCCCGTATGGACGCCTTCAAGGCCGGAATCCTGCAGCGCATAGCCAACGCCGAGCAGGACCTGCACCGCGCGATCGAGGCCGGGGACGAGTTCCTCGCCGAGGTGGAGCAGTCCGAGCTGGACGACCTCCGCCGACTCGCCGCCGAGCACGGCGTGGACACGGTGCTGGAGCGCCACCGCACCGCTGCCTGACCCGTCCGGCACACCGACCCGTCGCCGGACCTCCGGCACCAGCGGCCCTGCGGGGGCCGTGCGAAACCCAGGCCCTGGCATCCCCCGTATGTCAGGGCTCTTCGCATGTCCGGGGGCCTTCGCAGCCGGGCCCGTCGCACGTCCGGGCCGTCCTGCCGCCGGG
>NZ_JBHVET010000401.1:0-7619 GCF_042802135.1 Kitasatospora sp. NPDC057512 | reverse complement strand
CCGGACACCCTCACAGGTGTCCGGGGCTCACCGCTTGTGCGGTACGGGGCTCACTCCTCGCCGGCGAGGGTCATCCCGGCCAGCTTCACCGAGGCGAGCACCGTCGCCGCGACGGTGACCACCAGCAGCAGCGGCACGGCCGCCCCGAGCGAGACGTCCGAGCTGATCGCGTTCTGTCCCGCGACCGCCTCGGCCACCGAGCGGCCCCACTGCTGGATGCTCAGCGTCCGGGCGCCCTCGACGAAGTTGCCGACCGTCGACTCCCAGATCAGGGCGTACGCCAGACCGGCCACCACCGCGTGCCGGGTGACCACGCCGAGCAGCAGGAACAGCGCGCTGTACGCGGCGCCGGCGACCAGCACCGCCACGGTGTAGCCGAGCGCCACGCCGTCCTGGGTGCCGACCAGCAGCAGCCCGGCCAGCAGGGTCGGGACGACCGAGAACAGCCAGGTGACGCCGATTGCGACGACCAGCTTGGTGGTCACGATCCGCCACCGGGGCAGCGGCTTGGCGAGCAGGTAGACGATCGAGCCGTCGTCGATCTCGTTGGCGATCACCCCGGTGCCGACCACCAGTCCGAGGATCGGGATCAGGGTGCCGAGGCCGAGGGCGCCGAGGATGTTGTTGGCCATGTCGTGCGGGTCGGCGCTGGACACGCTCGCGATGGCCGCGACGACCAGCAGCAGGGCGGGGGCCACCAGCAGCAGCAGGCCGCGGCGGCGCCCCAGCAGCCCGCGCAGGGTCAGCCTGGCGACGGTGGGGTTCATGGTCGGTCGGCCCCTTCCTGGGCAACAACGGTCCTGGCGGCAGCAGTCCTGCCGACAGCGGTCCTGCCGACGGCGCTCACGCGGAGACCAGGTAGGAGAAGACGCTCTCCAGCGATTCGTCCGCCGGGGAGACGGTGTACAGCCGGATGCCGGCCTCCCGGGCGACCCTGGGCAGCAGGGTGGTGAAGCCCTGGAAGTTCACCGCTTCGATCCGCAGCGCCCGCTCCCGCTCGTCCACCTCGATGCCGCTGGTCGAGCCGTCGGCGATCAGCGCGGCGGCGAGCCGGCGGTCGTCGCTGGAACGGACCAGGTAGCGGTGCGGGCGGTCGGTCATCAGCCGGCGGATCCTGCGGAAGTCGCCCGAGGCGGCGTGCCGTCCGGCGACCACCACCTCGATGTGCCGGGCCAGCTGCTCGACCTCCTCCAGGATGTGGGAGGAGAACAGCACCGTCCGGCCGTCGGCGCCGAAGCGGCGCAGCAGGTCCATCAGCTGGAGCCGCTGGCGCGGGTCCATGCCGTTGAAGGGCTCGTCGAGCAGCAGGACGGACGGGTCGTGGACCAGCGCGGAGGCCATCTTGACCCGCTGCTTCATGCCCTTGGAGTAGGTGCCGGTGCGGCGGTCCTTGGCGTAGTCCATCTCCACCAGGTCCAGCGCCCGGCGGGCGGCGGCGCCCGGCTGGGGCAGGCCGTGCAGTTCGGCGTTGGCGAGGACGAACTCCCAGCCGGTCAGGTAGTCGTACATCGACTCCCGCTCGGGCACCAGGCCGATCTGCTGGTACACCTGCTGGTTGCGCCAGATCGGCGCGCCGTCCAGGGTGACGGAGCCGCTGGAGGGGGCCAGGAAGCCGCTCATCATGTGGATGAGGGTGGACTTGCCCGCCCCGTTGGGACCGAGCAGGCCGGTGATGCCGGGGCCGATGGTCATCGTGATGTCGTTGACCGCGACCACGTTCCCGAACCAGCGGGAGACCTTGTCGATGCTGATGGTGGCCATGCGCCCTCTCAGATACTGCAGTTGGATTAGACGCTGCGATAGCGGCGCAGCAGCAGCCGGTACGAGCCGACCACCATGGCCACCGCGACGAGCGCGAACACCGCCAGACCGAGGCCGCCCGGGGCGTGCCGGCGGTCGAAGCCCTCGCCGAGCCCGAACAGCTCGTTGACCAGGGACTCCACCAGGTCGGTGGGCGAGATCAGCGACATCCACTGCGGGGCGTCGGAGCCGGTCGTGCTGCGGTTGCTGATCCCGACCGCGGCGGCTCCCAGCGCGGCGCTGACCGCCAGGTAGCCCATGATCGCGGCCACTCCGAAGCCGCGGCGCGGGGTGGCGGCCGCGATCACCACGGCCACCGAGGTCGGCACCAGGGCGTACAGCACGGCCGCGACCAGGCCGTACAGGAAGTGCGCGGTGTTGTGCCCGAAGTCCATCCCGGCGAGCAGCGCGCCGATGTACAGCACCAGCAACGGGGCCGCCATCAGCAGCAGTTGGGCGCAGACCATGGCGCCGAACTTGGCCCGGACGTAGTCGGTGCGGGTGATCGGGCGGGAGAAGTACAGCGGGACGGTCTGGTAGCGCAGGTCCCGGGAGAGCAGGACCGGCGCCTGGGAGGCGAGGAAGACCGAGATCACCAGGCTGAAGATGGAGAGGTAGCCCGCGTACTCGACCGGCAGCTCGTCGCGCTTCATCACGACCGAGACCGCCACGAAGATCAGCGCGGGCACGGTGATCACGCCCAGCACCAGCATCGGCAGCACCTTGGACTTGCCGGAGCGGCCGAGGCCGTACGCGGCGCGCAGGCTCTGGGTGAAGAGCGCGCGGGTGGCGTAGGTGCGGCCGAGCCGGGGGCCGGTGTAGCCGCGGTAGCCGATGTCGTGGATGACGCCGGTGTCGGCGGACCTGGTCTCAGGAGGCAGCGGCATCGTTCGTCCCTCCCTTGCTCTGCTCGGTGTCCTGGGCGTCGGTGAAGAGCTCGGCGACCCGGTGCCGGCGCTGCTCCAGCCGGACCAGGCCGAGGCCGAGTCCGGCGACGGCGTCGCGGATGGTGTCGTACGTCGACTCGTCGGCCAGCCGGACCAGCAGCAGGTGCGAGCCCTCGGGCTGGACGGACAGGCCGGCCGCGGCGAGCCGCTCGCGGACCGCCGGGCCCGGCTCCCGGCCGTGGTCCTCCGGGAAGTCGCCGACCTCGACCGCGAGCACGGCCGTCGCCTCGGTGAAGGAGGCGGTGGAGGAGGAGCGCAGCAGCTTGCCGCCGTCGATCACGACCAGGTGGTCGCAGGTCCGCTCCAGCTCGCCGAGCAGGTGGGTGGTGACCAGCACCGAGATGCCGAAGTCGGTGTGCACCCGGCGGATCAGCGCCAGCATCTCGTCCCGGCCGGCCGGGTCGAGGCCGTTGGTCGGCTCGTCCAGCAGCACCAGCTTCGGGTCGTGCACCAGCGCCTGGGCGAGCTTGACCCGCTGTTTCATGCCGGTCGAGTAGCCGCCCATCGGGCGGTACCGCTCCTCGTACAGGCCGACGTGCCGCAGGGTGTCCGCGGTGCGCTCACGGGCGGCGGTGGCGGGCAGGCCCGCCATCCGGGCCATGTGCACCACGAACTCCGTCGCGGAGACGTCCGGTGGCAGGCAGTCGTGCTCGGGCATGTAGCCGACCTGCGCGCGGATCTCGGAGCCCCGGGTGGCGACGTCCAGGCCGAGGACCTCGCCGCGGCCGGAGGTCGCCGGGGCGAGCCCGAGCAGGATCTTGATGAGAGTGGACTTGCCCGCGCCGTTGGCCCCGACCAGACCGACCACACCCGGCCGCACCTCGACGGTGAGCTGGTCGAGCGCGGTGACACGGGGATACCTCTTGGTGAGGCCGTCCGTCTTGATGACAGCTGTGGACACGGGACCCAACGTAACGGCCTTGTGCGGTACGGGTCATGAGCTGGAATGACGAGGCCGTCTGCTGCTGCGGTATGACGTCGGAGCCCCTCACCCCTAGGGGTTAGAAAAAGCGGAATCCACCTGTACCCTTTGTCGAATCTCTTTACACACTTGCCTGACTCTTTGCCAACGGGGGTGCCGGAGCAGCGCCCCGGCACGGAGGGGGACGATCGACATGTCTGATCGGGCGACCGCGTTCGACCGGATGATGAACCCTTGGGCCTACGACGCGGACGGGAACCTGACCGACCGGGCCCGGGCCCAGGAGGCGGCCCGCACGCAGCTCAACTCGGCCTCGGCGTCCGGCGGCGGGGGCGGGGGCGGCTTCAGCGCCGACACCAACGCGCTCACCACCGCGGGGAACAACTCCGACCAGATCCACGCCCGCCTCAACACCGAGGGCCGGGGCGCCGACGAGGCCACCGCCAAGGTCTCCACCTCGCTCGCCAACTGGAGCACCGGCAAGGCCGCGGCGGGCGCCGCCGGCACCTGGGACCAGTGCGTCGCCGCCCTCGGCGGCACCATCGGGCAGACCACCCAGGCGCTGCGCGCCACCGCCGCCAACTACCGGCAGAACGAGTCGGCCGTCCAGCACGACCTCGGCAACTGAGAGGACCACCGAGATGGTCGACTTCCACGAGCTCAGCACCGCCGACTTCGGCGTCCTGGACACCGCCGCCACCGCCTGGACCACCGTCGCCCAGAAGCTCCACGCGATGGACGGCGACTGGGACACCACGGTGATCGCCCAGGTCGACTCCGCCTGCTGGAGCGGCCCCGCCGCCGACCAGGCCCGCCCCGGCCTCCAACGCACCAACGAGCAGCTGACCGCCGCCGTCACCGAGGCCAACGCCTTCGCCTCGATCTTCACCGAGGCGTCCACCGAGTTCAAGGCGGCGAAGACCAAGCTGGACAAGGCGGTCGCGGACGCCCGGACCGCCGGGCTGACCGTCACCGAGAACGGCACCGTGAGCTGGCCCCCGGCCGACAACGCCACCCGGCACGACTACGAGGCCCTCCGGGACTACCAGAAGGAGTGGGGCGACAAGGCGGAGGCCGCCCGCAAGGCGATCGACTCCGCCGTCTCCGAGGCCACCGCCGCCGACGAGCGGATCGCCTGGGCGCTGCGCGCCGACAGCATGACGGACGGCCAGAAGTCCTTCAACGGCAAGGCCATCGGCGGCGGCCCGGAGGCCGACGGCCGGCGCGCCGCCCAGCTCGCGGCCCGGGGCGGGGACATCACCGAGCCCGAACTCACCGAGCTGAACTCGCTGTTGGCCTCGCACGGCAACGACCCGAAGTTCGCCACCACGTTCTACCAGGACCTCGGCCCGGACGGCCTGATCAAGTCCTGGAACGGCATGGTCGGCGACCCGGCGCACCCCCGCGACGACAAGGACCCGCGCTGGAAGGCCTACCAGGACCTCCAGAAGAACCTCGGGCTCGGCCTGGCCACCGCCACCCGCGGCACCAACGAGCCGCACCTGTCCGACGAGTGGGCCGCCGCGCTGCGCAAGGCCGGCTCCCAGCCGGTCTGGGACAAGCCGTACCGGGCCTCCGGCCTGGACTACGTGCCGTACGGCTACCAGGTGCTCTCCGGCATCCTGATGAACGGGAACTACGACGCCCACTTCATCAACCCGATCGCCGAGCACGTCACCCAGCTCGACACCCAGGACCGGTACTGGCCGGCCCCGATGCCCGGCTCCAAGATCCAGGGCTTCAACCTGACCGGCGGCGACGAGGCGGGCGCCGGCTTCCGCCCCACCACGGCGATCCTGGAGGCGCTCGCGCACAGCCCGGACGCGGCCAACAGGTTCTTCACCGAGCAGCCGACCGCGTACAACCAGGACGGCACGGTCAACCAGGGCGGCAAGCCGAAGCCCTCGGACTACTTCTCCTACTACTCCCACGACAAGGACTGGATCCCGGACACCACCTCCCGGGACTCCAAGGTGTGGGACGCGAGCAAGCAGGCCGGTCCGGCCGCCTTCGGCCGCGCCCTGGAGGCCGCCACCACCGGCCACCCGTACGACGAGCCGGGCCCCGTCCCGCCGGCCCGGCACACCACCGAGCAGGCCGACCTGATGAAGCGGGTCGTGGACACCTTCGGCCGGCACGGCGACGACGGGGCGCTGGACGACATCAAGGGCGACGGCAAGCTCGCCGCCCTGCGGGGCAGCCTCGGGCACATGACCGCCGAGTACATCGGCGACGTGCAGAACTCGCTCTCCCACGGCACCGACCTGCCGGTCAACGGCTCCCCCGCCTCCCTCGACGCCTCCTCCGTGGCCGGGCTGCTCGACGCCCTCGGCCGCGACCCGGACGCCTACGGCGCGGTGACCAACGCCAACCAGGCGTACACCACCGCCCTCATCCGCGGCCACCTGGACAGCGGGCAGACCGACTTCGCCCGGCTGGAGTCGGACATCAAGCACAACGCCGAGTCCGGCGGCGTCGTCAGCGGCTACCTCAACCAGGCCCGCATCGACGAGGTGCACAACGAACACGCCGCCTCCGACAAGGAGTTCAACGACGCGCTGGAGAAGAACGTCGGCTACGGCAAGGACGCCTTCAACGCCGTCATCGGCAGCGTGACCGAGAAGATCCCGCTCGGCGGCGAGATCGCGGACCAGATCGTCGACTCGATCGCCGACAGCGTCATCGAGGCCAACAAGAAGGACACCACCGAGGACGGGCGCCAGGAGAGCCGCAACCACACCGCCGAGGCCGAGGGCCGGGTGGCGAGGGGGGCCGACCAGGCGGTCCGGGACGCCGGCAGCGGCACCGGGATCGCCCGCCAGGACATCGACCGGCTCGCCAACAGCGCCCGCGACAGCGCGCTCCAGGGCATGTCGCGCGGGACGGCGAACAACTCGTCCACCAACGCGAAGGGCGACGCGTGAGCGGGGGCGGGTCCGGGAGCGAGTCCGGATCCGGGAGCCGGTCCGGGCCTGCGGCCCGCTGGGCCCGGCTGCTGGCCGACCGGTGGGCCGGGCGCCTCCACGACCCGCTGCTGCTGCCCGCCGTGCTGGTCGTCGCGGTGGCCGCCGCCGGGTTCGTCGGCTACCGGGACTGGCAGGGCCACCGCCCGTCCGATCCCCCCGGCCGGTCCGCCCACCTCTGCCGCCTGCCCACCGGCGCCGACACCCCGCTCGGACGGCTGCTGCCGCCCGGCGAGCAGGACTCCGAGGAGCGGACCAGCTCCGGCGTCCGCGACACCGACCAGCAGAGCTGCGCCGTCCGGATCGACGGCCGCGGCGTGCTCACCGTCACCGCCGTCCGGCGCGAGGGGGAACTCGCCCTGGCCGCCGTGGACGCCCAGCGCCCGGACGCCCACCCGCTCGACCTGCCCGGCCTGGCCGCGGCCTGGCCGGGCGGCGCCGCCGCGGCCCAGTACTGCGTGACCCGGCCCAGCGGCTACGTCGAGGTGCAGGTCACCGCCGGGGAGGCGGCCCGCGCCGACGGGGCGGACGGCCAACGAGCGCTCGAAGAGGTCACCCGCGCCGCGCTGGCGGCGAAGACGAAGGAGCTCTGCCGGTGAAGCACCCCCGGGCCCTGATCGCGGGCGGGTCCGCGCTGCTGCTCGGCGGCGGCCTGCTCGGCTGGCACCTGTACCTCGACCACACCGCCTACCGGCCGCCCGCCGTCGCCCTGTCGCACGGCGAGTGCCACGGCCTGCTCGACGACCCGGCCGTCACCGGGCTGCTCGGCGGCGCCCCCCGGGTCTTCGTGGAGACGGCCTACCGGGCGGCGACCCCCGACGCCCCGGCCTCCGTACGGTGCTCGGTCAACGGCGGGGACGGACGGCTGCTGACCGCCGAGGCGTCGTTCGGCGGCGTGCTCTCCGGCGGCGACAGCCTCGGCGCGGTCGGCTTCGAGTGCGCCCTGGACGGCAGGCGCACCGGCTACCGCGCCGTCGTCAAGCTCAC
>NZ_JBHVET010000400.1:0-7626 GCF_042802135.1 Kitasatospora sp. NPDC057512 | reverse complement strand
GTGCCACCCGGGCCGAACTCGGAATGCCGGTTGTCCAGTTGTCGTGAGGCCCAACCTGTAGGTTCTCGGCTTGTGATTTATCCAGTGCGGCGTGGTTTGGTGCCGACTTTGTGGTGAGCCGGTCGGCGGTAGAGCTCGCCGGTGACCAGGAGCAGGCCCACGTCGTTGCGGTTCGCGGGGTGGCGGTTCTTCGAGCCGGGTGGGCGCCCGGGGCCGAGCCGGGTGGGTTTCGGCACTGCGGCCGGGGGTGAGGTTCTGGCGTGCAGGTGTCGGAACCCGCGGCGTACTCGGGCCAGGGTGAGCTTGTTAGGTTCGGCCGGCTTCTCCCATGGCCGTCGCAGGTCGGTGGTCAGAGAGCGGGCGAGGCGGAGCTGGGTGCAGGCGGTGGCGATCAGCCAGGTCCACCGGTCCGCTGCCTCGGCCTCCCGCAGTCTCGGAGCGGTCCAGCCGAGTGTCTGCTTGATCATCCGGAAGAAGTGCTCGATGTCGAACCTGCGTAGGAACGTCTGCCAGGCGAGGTCGGTCTCCGCGGGGCCGGCCTCGGGCCGTGGCCACCAGAGCCACAGCGGCTTGGGGTCGCCGCCGCTGGGCAGGTGGTCGACCTGGAGGCGGACGACTGTGCCCTCGATGACCGGGAGCGGGCCGGGGTGGTACAGGGCTCCGTGTCCGGGCCGGTGCTCGGGGGCCAGCGCCAGTCCGACCAGGGTCTTCACCGGGCCGTCGGTGTACAGCACCACGTCGGTCAGCTCGAACAGCGCGTCGCGCCGTCCGGTCGGGCAGTCGTAGAAGACCCGCCGGAAGCGTGACAGTTCCGCGAACGGCTCGCACTGCACGCCCTGTTCCAGCACACTCATCACCACGGCCTTCGCGTCAAGTCCTGTATCTCTTGGTCGAGTTCAGGATCACGCGCAGGCCGCTCCGCCGTCCGGGGAATCCCCGTGTGGGTGACAGATCCAGTGGATCGCCCCGCCCTCTAGATCCAGCGGTACTCCGGGTCCTTGTACTTTCGTTCCTCGGGAAAGGGCTCGCGAGCGTACTTGACCCACTGAGGCGCGCAGGCTCCGATCGTCTCGTAGTTGCGCTGAGCGTCGGAAAGACTCATCGTCCCGTTCGGACCGCCACGGACCTCGTCGCGATCATGCTCGTCCTGCCCATCGTCCTCCCAGTAGCACACCAGGCAGGTCTCGTTCACCCCACGTGATTCCATCGTCAGATAGCCACAGCACGGACAGGCGTAGGGGCCGTTTTCCGGGCCGAGCACGATGTTGTACCTCTGCGGGTTGGCGCTTTTGTCGTCGCTGGTCACGCTGCCAGAGATAGCAGCACGCACCGACATAGCTGACGGAGTCGAACACGGCTGGAGGTTAAACGGCAAGCTCGGATCCTGTGTCAGTTCTCAGGCGCGATGTCATCCGACTGGTCGAACTGGCACGGGATTGAGAATCACTGTCCACAGCAGGTAGTTTGCGGAGGACAGAGAGAAGAGTTCACATGGACTCCCGGATCGCCCGTATCCGGCGCAAGCTCGCCAAGGTGCCCTATGCCGCGCTGCGAAGCTACTCCTTCGGTGAAGAGAAGCACGGGTTCCGCCTCAAGCCCCCGTTGCCGGACGCGAAGGTCGCCGAGTTCGAGGCCGACCGCCACATCGAACTGCCCGACCCCTACCGCAGCTTCCTGACCACGCTGGGCGGGGGCGGGGCATCGCCTTTCTATGGCCTGCTGCCTTTGCAGTCATGTCGGCTCTTCATGATGGACCCCCACGGGGAGCCCGGCCGCCCTCGGGGGTTCACGTTCGCCGGTGGCCCGTCTCACCGAAGCGACCTGTTCCTGCACATCATCGAGGCGGGGTGCTCCGACCTGGTGCTTCTCGGCATCACAGGTCCCCTGACGGGCCGCGTCGTCACCGGAAACGCTGACGGCTTCTGGGGCCCCAACGTCTCGTCGGCCACGGACTTCCTGGCCTGGTACGAACGCTGGCTCGACCACATGCTCGCTGGGCGCGACAACCGCAACCTGGAACTGACCTCACCCGCCCTGAGGGCGCCGGTCGACCGCATCGAGAGGCGGCACCGTGACCGCGAGGATCTGTCACAACTGTGAGAATCCGAAGCTGCGCCATCCGGCTGAGACCGGGGACGAAGCCACAGGTCGCATGGTTGCCCGTATGACACGGAGGCCGAGAACCTTCACAACCATGACGGCCGGGCCGGCCGGGTTGCGACCGTACGGACCGGAGGGCTCCGAGCTCTACTGGGCCGACCCGGCCGCGGTGCCGGGATTCCGGACGTGCTGCGCAAGGAAGAGGGCCGCGCGGTCCAGTGCCCGGTCGGCCTCGTCGAGCACGCCGGCGAAGGACTGGAACACGTGGGGTACGTCGGCGGTGATGTCGAGGACCACGTCCACTCCGGCCGCGAGGGCGCGGGCGGCCATGCGGGTGGCGTCGTCCAGGAGCAGTTCGTTGGTGCCCGCCTGGAGGAGCATCGGCGGGAAGCCCGTCAGGTCGGCGAGGACGGCGGGGCTGAGCAGGGGCTGGTGCGGGTCGGCTCCCGCCAGGTACATGGCCCCGGTGTGCCCCAGGTTCTCGCGGGTGAAGATCGGGTCGATGCCTGCCTTGGTGTCCATGCTCTCGCCCGTCCGGGTGGCGTCGAGGCCGGGGGAGAAGGCCACGATCGCGGCGGGCAGCGGGAGGCCGGCGTCGCGGGCGGCGAGGCAGGTGGTGACGCTGAGGCCGCCCCCGGCGGAGTCCCCGGCGAACGCGATGCCGGCAGGGTCCTCGCCGCTGTCGAGGAGGGCGCGGTAGGCGTTCAGCGCGTCCTCGATCGCGGCCGGGAACGGGTGCTCGGGGGCGAGCCGGTAGTCCAGCGAGTACGCCCTGAGCCCGGTCCTGGCCACGAGGTTCCCCGTCAGCGACATCGCCGTCTCGGGAGAGCCGAACACCCAGCCGCCGCCGTGGAAGTACAGGATTGTCCCGGTGCGCGTCCCCTCGCCCAGCTCGTCGCCCGGCACGACGTGCAGGGCCGGCCGGTCGCCGAGCGTCGTCCGCGTGGTGCGAAGGCCGTCCGGGATGATCATGCGGGCCATCAGCGCCCTGAATCCGGCCCGGATCTCCTCGACCGACTGGGGGCCGTCGGGCCGGGGCTGCCGCAGCATCGCGTCGACCTGTGCGCGCTGTTCCTTGCTCATGGTGGCTGCTCCTGTCGCAAGTGGCTTCTTCGGCACTATATGCCGAGGCATCTAACGTAGACTATATGCCATGGCATCCAAAGTGACCGGCGAGACGGTCGACCTCCCGAGCTTCTTCGCCGACCTCGTCCGATGCGAGACGCGCCTGTACAACGCCCTCAACGACCGTCTCCGCGAGCGGCACGGGATCGTCACGTCCCAGTTCGAGTTCCTGCGCCACCTCCGCGACCACCCCCGGGCCCGGGTGGCGGACCTGGCGGCCGAGTTCGCCGTCGGCATCGGGTCCACCAGCAAGGGTGTCGACCGCCTGGAGCGGCAGGGATGGGTCGCCCGCGTGCCGAACCCCTCGGACCGCCGGTCGTCACTGCTGGAACTGACCGACGACGGCCGGCAGTTGGTCGACGCGGCGGAAGGAACCTTCGCCGAGCGCCTGGCCGAACTGACCGCAGACGTGCTCAAGACGGCCCCCGTGGCGGCCGCCGCGCAGGCCCTCGCGGAACTGCGCTCCGCCCTGGAGCGCGACCAGATCGGCATGCCCACGGGCTGACGCGCTCCACGCCCGGTCCGGATATTCGCTGGCCGCCGCCTGTCGGTGGTGGCCATACTGCCGTGATGGATCCAGTGACGCTCGAGACCGATCGTCTGGTGCTCCGGGCCTTCACGTCCGCCGACGTGGACGCGGTGTACGAGGCCTGCCAGGACAAGGACATCCAGTTCTACACCCCGGTGCCGGTGCCGTACCGGCGTACGGACGCGGAGCACCTGGTCGGCGAGAGACTGCCCGCCCAGTGGGCGGAGGACAAGGACTACACCCTCGGCGCGTTCCGCAAGGACTCCGGCGCCCTGGCCGGCCTGTACGGCCTGAGCCTCAGGCGTCGCGGCGTCTGGGAGCTCGGCTACTGGGCGGTCAGGGAGCAGCGCGGACGCGGGTACTCGGTGGAGGCCGCCCGGGCCCTGTGCGACTGGGGCTGGGCCACGCTCGACGTGCACCGCATCGAGTGGTGGGCCATGGTCGGGAACACCGGCTCGCGCGCCGTCGCCGAGAAACTCGGCTTCACCGTCGAAGGGACCCTGCGCAACCGTGACTTCGCCAACGACGGCCAGCCGCACGACTGGTGGGTGGGCGGCCTGCTGAGGCCCTGACACCCGGGCGGCGGCGCGTCCTGACGGTGCGCCGGGATGGCCGCATGGCAGATAAGACGATCACCCCGCGCTCCATCGCCGACCACCACCTCGACCAGGTGGCCGCACACGACCCGCTGGAGGCCGCCTGGTTGGGCTTGAACCGAGCCGGCGCCGTGACCCGGAGTGCTGGGCGGGTGCCGCGACACGGGATCGGATACGGTCCTGGCGATTGACAGTGAGTCATTCCGGCCGGCGGGTCAGTTTCAGCGGCTCGCCTTGTCGAGGACCGACTCGTAGGCGACCTCGCTGTACTCGGTGGCCTGGATCTCCACCGCGATGCCCACGAGCGCCTTCCGGAGGGCGTCCTTGGAGGAGGCGAAGAGCATCTTCTGCTTGATCCTGGCCGTCTCCGGGGCCCAGGAGACGAACGTGAGCTTGTTCCGCTTTCCGGCCCCCTCCTTCTCGAACTCGAAGTCGTAGACGGCCCAGCGGCACTCCGTCTCCGGAAGGTCCGCGATGAAGTCGTCGTAGTCCTGGGAGGTGGAGGTCTTCTCGACGACGATCTCGGTGTTGTCCTTGTTGAGGTTGAAGACGATGTACTTGTAGGTCTTCTTGAGCTTCAGGAGCTGGTACTCCTGCAGACACACGTCGTTGACCCCGACACCCGATGCCATGGCGTTCTCCGTTCGCGAGTGGTTGCGCTGGGTACCCGCAGCCTAACGGTTCGTCACGATCGGTGGGCTCACATCGGGCGGGAGTGCAGGCGCACCGGCCCCTCGGGCCAGTGGGCGCCCTCCCGTAGCGCGAACCGCATCGTGCGCAGCGGCATCACCGTCGGGCCGGCGGGCTGTTCCACCTCCACCTGGTCCGCCACCTCGCGCCAGCCGAGCCGGGCGTAGAGGCCGACCACGTCCGGACGGCAGAACAGGATCGCGAACTCCGGTCCAAGCCGCCGGGCGTGTTCCATCGTGCCGCTCACCACACGCCTGGCAAGACCCCGACCGCGCCGGTCCTCGACCACGCCGACACCCCCGAGACCCACCACGTCCATCCGGCTCCGGCCGACCGAGAGCGGCAGGACGACCAGCCCCGCATGGGCGACGAGCCGACCGTCCAGCCTGATCCCGAAGTGCAGGTCCTTGAGCCGCCAGACCAGACCCCACTCGGCGACCCGGGACGGGTCCGCCGTGTCCCCGAAGATGTCCCGGTTGTCGTAGTCCTCCAGCCGGCTCACGGCCGGCGAGTACGCGCGCTCACTCATCGAACGATGGTGACACCGATCGCGGTCATCCACCGGCGGCAAGCCGGCGGCGCCAGGGCCGTCAAGCCATCCGGCATGAGGTGTCGCGGCCAAACGGTCGCAGCAGCCGGCGCTCACGGTGCGGTGGCTCCTGCCGGTCCGGTGCCCGGGCAGCGGTGCGCCCTGACGGTGCGCCAGGATGGCGGCATGGCAGATAAGACGATCACCCCGCGCACCATCGCCGACCACCACCTCGACCAGGTGGCCGCACACGACCCGCTGGAGGCCGCCTGGTTGGGCCTGCACCCCGGCGACGAACGGCAGCCGGACCTCTCCCCGGAAGGGTTCGAGGCACTCGCCGACATCGCCCGGCGCACCCTCCGTACGCTCGACACCGCACCCACCACCGACGACCCCGCCGACCGGGCCTGCGCCCGGCTGCTGCGGGAGCGCCTCACCGCCGAACTCGCCCTGCACGACGCGGGCGAGAACTTCCGCCAGTTGCGCAACATCGGCGCGCACGTGCACCACGTGCGGGAGATCTTCACCTACATGCCGACCGTCACCGACGACGACTGGGCGGCCGTGGCCGGGCGGCTGCGCAACGTGCCCGCCGCGCTCGACGGCTACCGGGCGACGCTGACCGAGGGGATGGCCCGGGGCCTGCTGGCCGCGCCCCGCCAGGCGGCCGTGGTGATCGACCAGCTCACCGCCTGGACCGGCGAGGCGACGGACCAGCGGGCGGGCGCCGGCGCCGGGTGGTTCGCCGACTTCGTCGCCCCCGGCCCCGACCGGTTGCGCGGCGACCTGGACACGGCCGCCGGCCAGGCCACCGCCGCCGTCGCCGAGTTCCGTACCTGGCTGCGCGACAGCTACGCCCCCGCCACCGCCGACACCCCGGACGCCGTCGGCCGGGACCGCTACCGGCTCGCCGTACGCCACCACACCGGCGCCGAGGTCGACCTGGACGAGGCCTACGCCTGGGCCTGGAGCGAGTTCCACCGCACGGCCGCCGAGATGCGGGCCGAGGCGGGGCGCGTGCTGCCCGGGGCCGGCGTCCTCGACGCCATGGACCACCTGGAGCGGCACGGCCACCAGGTCACGGGCGAGGAGGGGATCCGCGACTGGCTGCAACAGAAGATGGACGGGGCGATCGAGGCCCTCGACGGCACCCACTTCGACATCTCCGGACCGGTGCGCAAGGTGGAGTCCCGGATCGCCCCCGCCGGAAGCGCCGCCGCACCGTACTACTCCGGCCCCAGCCTGGACTTCAGCCGCCCCGGACGCACCTACCTGCCCACGCTCGGCCGGGACGCGTTCCCGACCTGGCAGCTCGTCAGCGTCTGGTACCACGAGGGCGTCCCCGGCCACCACCTGCAACTCGCCCAGTGGGTCGCCGTCGCCGACCGGCTGAGCCGCTACCAGAGCACGCTGGGCATGGTCAGCGCGAACGTCGAGGGCTGGGCCCTGTACGCCGAGCGCCTGATGGACGACCTGGGGTTCCTCACCGACCCCGCCCACCGCCTCGGCTTCCTCGACGAGCAGATGCTGCGCACCATCCGGGTGATCATCGACATCGGCATGCACCTGGGCCTGCCGATCCCCGCCGACTCGGGCTTCCACCCCGGCGAGCGCTGGACCCCGGAGCTGGCCACGGAGTTCATGGCCACCTACAACGGCAGCCCCGCCGACATGCGCGGCAGCGAGATCGCCCGCTACCTCGGCTGGCCCGGGCAGGCCATCGGCTACAAGCTCGGCGAGCGCGCCTGGTTGGAGGGGCGGGAAGCCGCCCGCCGCCGGCAGGGCGCGGCGTTCGACCTCAAGGCCTGGCACATGAAGGCGCTGTCGCTGGGCTCGCTCGGCCTCGACGACCTGGTCGACCACCTCGCCGCACTGTAGGCCGGTGGCGGGGGCCTGCACGGGACGTCGGCCCGGCCGACCTCCCGTGCACGGTGCCGGCGGTCTGCCCTTTGGGGACAGGAGTTGCTTCCCCCGCCAAGGGTGCCCGAGCCCTGTTCCCGGGCGCCCGGGCCCGGGAGACTGCGGGGGAGACCGCCCCTGCAACCTGTGAGGTCGAG
>NZ_JBHVET010000399.1:0-7652 GCF_042802135.1 Kitasatospora sp. NPDC057512 | reverse complement strand
GCTTCACCGCCGACGGCATCCGCGCCCGCCGCATCCCCGTCGACTACGCCTCCCACTCCGCCCACGTCGAGCGCATCCAGGACGAACTGCTCACCCTGCTCGCCCCCGTCACCCCCCGCCCGGCCGACACCCCGTTCCACTCCACCGTCGACAGCCGCTGGCTGGACACCACGACGATGGACGCCGCCTACTGGTACCGCAACCTCCGCCGGACCGTCCGGCTGGAGGAGGCCGTCCGCGCCCTGCTCGCCGAAGGCTTCAGCACCTTCGTCGAGGTCAGCCCCCACCCCGTCCTCACCCCCGGACTCCAGGAGACCCTGGACGAGGCGACCGCGCCCACCGTCACCTGCGGCACCCTCCGCCGCGACCACGGCGGCCCGACCGCCTTCCTGGCCTCCGCCGCCCGGCTGCACGTCCGGGGCGTCCCGGTCGACTTCTCCCCCGCCCTCGCCGGGGCCCGCCGGGTGGACCTGCCCACCTACCCCTTCCAGCGCAGCCGCTACTGGCTGGAGGGGCCGCGCGAGGACGCCTCGGCCGGCGCCCTGTTCCGGACCGTCTGGCGGCCCGTCGGGGGTACCCGCACCGGCCGCCCGGACGGCCCGATCGCCGTCCTCAACGCCGGTCCCGGCTCCACCGACGGGCTGGTCCCGTACGCCGATCTGGCCGCCCTCGCCGCCGCCGAGGCGGTCCCCGCCACCGTCCTCTACCACCTGCCCGCCGCGGCGGGCCCGGACGCCGGGCTGCCGACGGCCGTCCGCACCGCCGTCAACCGGACCCTCGACCTGCTCCGCGCCTGGCTCGCCGAACCCCGGCTGGCCGGCTCCCGCCTCGTCCTGGCCACCCGCCGCGCCGCCGGCCCCGGCCTGGAGGACCTCGCCCTGGCCCCGGTCTGGGGGCTGGTCCGCTCCGCCCAGGCGGAGTACCCGGGCCAGTTCGCGCTGCTCGACCTGGACGACTCCGCCGCCTCCGCCGCGGCGGTCCCCGCCGCCCTGGCCACCGACGAGCCCCAGCTGGTGATCCGCGACGGCGTTCCGCACGCGGCCCGCCTGCTGCCCGTCCCCGAGGAGTCGGCCCGTCCGCTCGACCCGGCCGGGACGGTCCTGATCACCGGCGGCACCGGCACCCTCGGCACCCTGCTCGCCCGCCACCTCGTCACCGAACACGGCGCCCGCCACCTGCTGCTCACCAGCCGCAGCGGCCCCGACGCCCCCGGCGCGGACGACCTCACCACCGAACTCACCGCCCTCGGCGCCACCGTCACCGTCACCGCCTGCGACACCGCCGACCGCGAACAACTCTCCGCACTGCTCGCCGACATCCCCACCGACCACCCCCTCACCGCCGTCCTCCACACCGCCGGCGTCCTCGACGACGGCATCCTGGACTCGCTCACCCCCGACCGGGTGGACACCGTGCTCCGCCCGAAGGTCGACGCCGCCGTCCACCTGCACGAGCTGACGGCCGGCCACGACCTCGCCGCCTTCGTCCTGTTCTCCTCCGCCGCCGCCACCCTCGGCAGCGCGGGCCAGACCAGCTACGGCGCGGCCAACGCCTTCCTCGACGCGCTCGCCGAGCGCCGCTGCTCCCGGGGCCTGCCCGCGCAGTCGCTCGCCTGGGGCCTGTGGGCCCAGCCCAGCGGCATGACCGGCGGGCTGGACGAGGCCGAGCTGTCCCGGATGGTCCGCGGCGGGGTGGCCCCGCTCTCCTCCGCCGAGGGCCTGGCCCTGTTCGACGCCGCGCTGGCGGCCGGGGACGCCACCCTGGTGACCGCCCGCCTGGACCTGCCCGCCATCCGCCGCAGGGCCGCTCCCGGCCCGCTGCCCGCGCTGCTGCGCGACCTGGCGGCCGCTGCCCCGGCCCGGCGCCGGGAGCCGGCCGGGGAGCTCCCCGAGGACACCGCGGGCCCGTCCGCCGCCGAGCGGCTGGCCGGGCGGCTGGCGGACGCCGGGGAGGTGGAGCGGGAGCGGATCCTGCTCGACCTGGTGCGCGGCGCGGCGGCCGGGGTGCTCGGCCACACGGGGCCCGAACAGGTCGACCCGGGGCGGCGGTTCCTCGAACTCGGCTTCGACTCGCTGACGGCGCTGGCGCTGCGCAACCAGCTGGGCGCGGCCACCGGGCTCCGGCTGGCCACCAGCCTGATCTACGACCAGCCCTCCCCGGCGCTGCTCGCCGCCCACCTGCGCGAGCGCCTCGCCGAGCGGGCCGCCGAGGCCGGCTCCGCCACGACCGCCGCCGAGTCGACCGGTGCCGAGCCGACCGGTGCCACGGACGGCGCCGAGCCGGACGGCCCGCTGGCGACGCTCTACTGGCAGGCCTGCGAGCGGGGTTCCTCGATGGCCGCGCTGGACCTACTCAAGGCCGCCGCCGGCTGCCGGCCCTCGTTCCGGACCGCCGAGGAGGCCCCGGCCGCCGAGCCGGTCCGGCTCGCGCAGAGCCCGGACGGCCCGGTGCTGGTCTGCCTGCCGTCCTTCGGCCCGGTCTCCGGCCCGCACGAGTACGCCCGGTTCGCCGCCGCCTGCCGCGGCCGCCGCGAGGTCCTGGTGCTGCCCCAGCCGGGCTTCCTGGCCGGTGAGCTGCCGCCCGCCGACCTGGACGCGCTGGCCGACCTGCACGCCGGGTCGGTGCTCCGGCACACCGGCGGCCGGCCGTTCGTGCTGGTCGGCCGCTCGGCCGGCGGCTGGATCGCGCACGCGGTGGCCGCCCGGCTGGAGCGCCTCGGGGCGGGCCCGGCCGGGCTGGCCCTGGTCGACAGCTACGACCCGGACTACGACCAACTGCCGCTGCTGGAGCCGTCGATGTCCGCCGCGATGAAGGACCGCGAGTCGGCCTTCGCGCTCGCCGACGACACCCGGCTGGCCGCGATGGGCGCGTACCACCGGCTCTTCGCCGGCTGGCGCCCGGAGCGGATCGCCGTACCGACCCTGCTGGTGCGGGCGGCCGACCCGTGGACCGAGGAGATCCGGGAGTCGGCCGGCTGGCAGGCCGTCTGGTCGCTCCCGCACACCGCCCTGGACACCCCCGGCGACCACTTCTCGGTCCTGGAGGACCACTCCGACACCACCGCGCGCACCGTGCTGGCGTGGCTGGCCGACGCCGTCGAGCCCGCCCTCAGACCTCTCTGACGGCCGGCCGCTGATCCACCGTTCGAACCTCCTCAGGAGACAGCTCATGAAGATCGTCATCATCGGTGCAGGGCTCGGCGGCGTCGCCTCCGCCCTGGCGCTCACCCGCTCCGGCCACCAGGTCGAGCTCTACGAGCAGGCGGACGAGCTCCGCAAGGGCGGCTACGGGGTGATCCTCTGGCCGAACGCCACGGGCATCCTGAGCCAGCTGGGCATCGACCACACCGACCTCGGCCACCGCCTCGACCGGGTGGACATCACCTCGGAGACCGGCCAGCCGCTGGTCAAGGTCGACCTCGACCGGATCGCGCGCGACTTCGGCTCGCCGAACAAGGTGATCCGCCGCAGCGAGCTGGTCGAGGTGCTGGCCGCGGCGCTGCCGCCGGGCGTGCTGCGGTTCGGCGCCCGCGCCACCGCCATCGACGAGCCGGCGCCGGGGACGGACGGGCCGGTCGCGATCACCTTCGAGGACGGCCGGCGGATCGAGGCCGACGTGCTGATCGGCGCGGACGGCCACCGCTCCTTCGTCCGCAAGCACCTCTTCGGCTTCTCGCCGGCCGAGCACACCGGCTGGGCGACCTGGCACGGCACCACCCCGCTGCCGGTGGAGCTGACCAACAGCAACCGGGTGCAGACCATGGCCGGCGAGCACGGCCTGTGCGTGATGCACCCGCTCGGCGAGTCCATGCTCTACTGGGCCTTCGAGACGCCGTGGGCGGACGGCGACGCCGTCCCGCCCGGCGCACCCGGCTCCCCCGACGGCACCGGCCCGCTCGGCGCCGACGGCGAGCCGCAGTCCGCGGTGGCCAACCTGCGGGCCCGGTTCGCCGGCTTCTCCTCCCCGCTGCCCGAGCTGCTGGAGTCGATCAGCGACGAGGACGTCCAGGTCTTCCCGCACATCCTGCACCAGGTCCCCAAGGTGTGGGGGCGCGGCCCGGTGACGCTGCTCGGCGACTCGGTGCACGCCGTCCCGCCGCGCACCGGCATGGGCGCCAACCAGGCACTGGAGGACGCCTGGGTGATCGGGCGGGCGCTGTCCGGCCAGGGCTCCCCCGCCGAACTGCTGCGCCGCTACGAGAAGATCCGCCGCCGCCGGGTCAAGATGCTCTACCACTACGCCGCGGCGACCGGGAAGCAGGGCCAGTCGGTGCCCGGCCTCTTCAAGCGCTCCAAGGACGGCATCTCCTTCACCGGGTTCCAGCGCTTCCAGATCAAGGCCTTCAGCAACTACCTCAACGCCAAGCCGCGCTGACGGACCGTCAGTCCGCGCGCCACCCGTTCCCAGAGAGAGTGACACCCGTCATGAAGATCATCCGTCAGCACGCCTACGGCGGCCCCGAGGTGCTGGAGCTGGAGGACCTCGAACTGCCCGAGCCCGGCCCGGGCCAGGTGCTGCTGCGCACCCACGCCGCGGCCGTCACCTTCTTCGACATCCTCAACCGGCGCGGCGACCTCGCCAAGCGCGACTACTACCGGGCCGACGCCGCGCTCCCGCTGGAGCCCGGCTACCAGGGCTCCGGCTACGTCGAGGCGCTCGGCCCGGACGTGACCGGCGTGAAGGTCGGCGACCGGGTCGCCTGGGCCCTGGCGGCCGGCTCGTACGCGAGCCACGTCATCGCCCCCGCCGCGCAGTTGATCCCGGTGCCGGACGACATCGACCTCGGCGAGGCGGCCGGCCTGCCGGTGCAGGGCCTGCTCGCGTACAAGCTGACCCACGAGGCGTACCCGCTGGCCGAGGGCGACTGGGCCCTGGTGCAGTCGGCGGCCGGCGGGGTGGGCACGCTGATCACCCAGTTCGCCCGGATGCGCGGCGCCCGGGTCATCGGCGTGGTCTCCGCCGAGGAGAAGGCCGTCGTCGCCAAGGAGGCCGGCGCCGAGGCGGTGATCGTCTCCGGCAACGCCGAGGACGTGGCCGCCGAGGTCAAGCGGATCACCGGCGGCGAAGGCGTCCGGGTGGTCTACGACGCGGTCGGCAAGGACACCTTCGAGGCAAACCTCGACAGCCTGGCCCCGCGCGGCTACCTGATCAACTTCGGCCAGGCGAGCGGGTTCGTCCCGCCGCTGGACCTGATGACGCTGAACGACAAGGGCTCGCTGTTCGTCACCCGCTTCTGCCTGCCGCACTTCTTCGACGAGTCCTGGCCGCCGCTGAACTTCCTGGAGCGGTGCTTCCAGTGGATGCGCGAGGGGAGGCTGACCGTCCGGATCGACTCCCGCTTCCCGCTCGGCCAGGCCGCCGAGGCGCACGCCGCCGTCGAGGAGCGCCGCACCAGCGGCCGCGTCCTGCTCATCCCCTAAGACCCCCCTACACCCCCTGAATCCACCTCAGAACACGCTTCTCGCACCATATTCGGATCTGCCTCGCAGACCGGGACGGGTAGGCTCCGCACCATGAGTGACACGAGCGCGATTTCGGTCGCGCGCGCCACGATCGACGAATTCACCGGCTCGACTCCCGCCGAACTCGACGGCGTATTCCGCCGGCTCGCCGCGGAATTCCAGACGGACGGTTCCCTCCGCCCGGACGCGCTTTCCGGAATTCCGGCTCTGCTGGACGCGCTGGACACCGTCCCGCCCGCGCACCGGGCCAGGCTCGCCCTGCTGCTCGGGCTGCTGGCCGAGGCCGCCGGCCCGGACGGCGGCTTCCCCGCCCACGAGGCCGTCCGGGCCGGTCTGGACCGCTACCTCCGGCTGCTGTCGGACGCCGGGACGGACGCCGGGCTGGGCGCCGCCCTGTTCTTCCTGCTGGGCCACTTCCCCGAGGACGGCGCACGGATCCTCGCCGCCCTCCCCGGCACCGGGGTCGACCAGGACGACCTGTCCCGGCTGGCCCGCTGCCTCCAGCCCTGGGAGACCGCGGACGCCGCGACCCGGTGGAACCTCGGCCGGGTCTTCCCGTCCCCCGCCGTCTGGGGCCTGACCGAGCAGGAGCGGGCCACCGCCCCCGCGCTCGACCAGTGGCTCGGCCTGCCCGCCGAGCGCACCGCCGAGCTGTGGGCGACCGAGACCCGGGCGCTGCTGGCCTACTCCGGCGCCAAGGCGGTCTGGGCCTGCGAGCACGGCGCCACGGTGTCCCCGTTCGTGGTGCCCGCCCCCGAGGAGGAGCGGACCGTCGAGCCGTCCCCGGCCGCGGACGTCCTGCGGGGCCACGCCCGGGCCGTCCGCTGCCCGCGCTGCCGGCAGCCGCTGACCGGCGGCGCCGAGGCCGCCGTCTGCACCGGCTGCGCGGCCGGATTCCCGGTGGTGGACGGGCTGTTGGACTTCCACGACCAGCCGTCCGGCCCGAGCGACCCGCTGCTGGCCGGCCGGTACGAGCGCGGCCTGCGGGCCGGGTTCGTCCGGATCATGGGTGCCAACTGGGGCGGCTGGGTGTCGCTCGACGACGAGGACGCCTACCTCACCGAGCACGTCCGGCCGGTCGACGGCCCGGTGCTCGACCTGGCGGCCGGCGCCGGCCGCTGGACCAGGGTGCTGGCCCGTTCGCTCGGCGAGGAGCGGGTGATCGCGCTGGACCTCTCCGCCGAGATGCTGGCCCAGCTGCGGGCCAAGCTGGACCGGGTCCTCACCGTCCGCGGCAGCGCCCTGGAGCTGCCGTTCGAGGACGCCTCGCTGGGCGGGGTGAACTGCTGGAACGCGCTGCAGGCGATCCCCGACCCGGAGCAGGCGATCCGCGAGGTCGGCCGCTGCCTGCGCCCCGGCGGCACCTTCACGGTGATGACCTTCCGTCAGGCCGCCGACCCGCTCTACCGACAGTTCCAGCGCCGGCTGGAGCGCCAGGCGCACCGCGGCTCCTTCGACCCGGAGCAGCTCACCGGCTGGCTGGCCGACGCCGGGATGACCGTGCGCGACCTGTCCGGCCCCGGAAACTTCCTGTTCGTCACCGCCGTCAAGGCATAGTCCCGCACGAGGAGAGGCCATGCCCGTCAGCCCCGACCCTTCCCAGACGTACCTTCCGGGAATGGACAACAAGGTGGTGTTCCTGAAGAACCTGATCAGCTCGCCGCTGATCGAGGTGGGGGAATTCACCTACTACGCCGACATCGACGACCCGGCGGCGTTCGAGACCCGGAACGTGCTCTACAACTTCGGGCCCGAGAAGCTGGTGATCGGCAAGTACTGCGCCATCGGCACCGGCACCCAGTTCATCATGCCGGCCGCCAACCACCCGATGATCGGCTCCACCACCTACCCGTTCTTCATGTTCGGCGGGGACTGGACGGCGCGGACGGTGGACGCGCTGGCCGGCGTCGCCAGCCGCGGCGACACCGTCATCGGCAACGACGTGTGGATCGGCCGCGAGGCCGTGATCATGCCGGGCGTGACAATCGGCGACGGCGCGATCATCGGCACCCGGGCCGTGGTCACCTCCGACGTGCCGGCCTACGGCGTGGTCGGCGGCAACCCCGGCAAGCTGATCAAGAAGCGCTTCGAGGACGCGGACATCGACCGGCTCGCCCGGATCGCCTGGTGGGACTGGCCGGTCGAGGCCGTCACCGAGCACGTCCGCACCATCTTCACCGGCTCCCCCGC
>NZ_JBHVET010000398.1:0-7666 GCF_042802135.1 Kitasatospora sp. NPDC057512 | reverse complement strand
CGGTAGGCCGCCTCGAAGTCCTCGTCGGTGGCGAGCCCGGCGGCCACCACGGCCGGCCGGGTCTGCTCCAGGGTGAGCCGCCACCACTCGGCCTCGTCGTCCCCGCCGGCGATCAGCTGGAAGCGCGCGTCGTGGCCGAGGGCGCCCAGCCCCTTGCCCTCCAGCGGCACCGGCAGGCTGCGCGCCCACTCGGTGTCGGTGCCGACCGCGGTCTCCAGGTGGCGGCGGAAGGCCCGCAGCGCGGTCCGGTAGCCGGGGTGCGGCGAGTCCTTGATCGGGAAGAAGGCCGGCTCCTCCAGCACCAGCGTCCCGCCCGGGGCCAGCCACCGGACCAGCCGCTCCACCGCCTTCTCCGGGTCGGGCAGGTGGATCACCACGTACCGGGCGTGGATGAAGTCGAAGGAGGCGGGCGGGAAGTCGTCGGTGTAGACGTCGTGGCGCAGCACCCGCACGCCGTCGGCGGCGAGTTCGTCCAGGAAGGTGGTGTCGAGGTCGGTCACGGTGACCTCGGCGCCCTGTCCGGCCAGCCAGCGGGCGACCGAGCCGCCGCCCCCGCCGACCTCCAGCACCCGGTGCCCGGCCCGCAGGCCGAGCGCCCGGAAGCGGCCGCGGGTGTGCTCGTCCAGGACGGACTCCAGCAGCCGCAGCCGGTGCAGTTCGGTGTCCACGGCGTGGCTGAACACCCCGTCGCGGTAGCGCTCCTCCTTCCATTCCCAGCGTTCGCCGCTGGCCCCGGCGAACACGGACTCCGAGTCGGTCTGTACGGTCATGGGCTTCTCCTGTGATCGCGGTCGAGCGTGCGGACGGACGTGCGGACGGACAGACGTGCGGACGGACGTGCGGACGGGGGGTCAGACGAAGGCCAGGACGCGGACCGGGCCGCCGGTCCCGCCGAGGTGCTTGGGCGCGCCGACCACCGCGACGGCGCCGAGGTCGGGCACGGTGTCGAGCCCGGCGAGGCACTCGATGGCGTACTTGCCGGCCGGCAGCAGCACCCGGTGGGTGTCCGGGTCGGCCGGGCGGGTCCCCGGGTCGAGGCTGATCGAGTCGGTGCCGACGCCGACCACCGAGCGTTCGGTGACCAGGAAGTGCGCGGCCTCCACCGAGATCCCGGGGAAACGGTAGAGCCCTTCCGCGGGGTCGAGGTTGAGGAAGGCGCCGGGGGTGTCGATCCGGTGCGCCCAGTCGTTGTCGACGGCCAGCAGCGCGCCGTCGGGGATGCGGCCGTGCCGGCTCTCCCACGCGAGCAGGTCGTCGACGGTCAGTTCGGTGACGTGGTCGCGGGCGGCGCGCTCGCCGATCCGGACCACGGCGAGCGGCGCGACCAGGGTGTCGGCCGGGATCTGGTGGGTGGCCAGGCCGTCGTCGTCGAAGTGCGACGGCGCGTCGAGGTGGGTGCCGATGTGCTCGTTGTAGGTGAGTTCGAAGGCGTTGTACTCGTGCTCGGCGAGGTTGGCGAGCCGCTTGATCTCCATCGGCTTGACGTACAGCTCGAACACCGGCCAGTCCGGGCCGACCACGTGGGTGAGGTCCCGGACGGCCCCGCGCGGCAGGCTGATCGGCTCTCTGGCCCGGAGCGGCGCCGAGACCTCGGCGGGCCCTTCGGCGACGGGCCCTTCAACCGCGGGCCCTTCGACCGCGGGCCCGGTGGCGGTGTGGCCGGTGGCGCCGGCCACCGTCTCCGGTGAGCACATGGCATTCCCCTTCCTGGAGAACATCTAGGGAAAAACAATCTCCTGAACGCGTTATGCTGGTGGCCCCGCCCGCAGAAGGAGCTCCGATGGCCACCGCCCCGCGGACACCCCGCCTCGCCTCGCCCAGCCGGACGGACGACGGCGGCGGCGAGCGTCGGCAGTACTTCGCGACGCTCACCCGGGAGCGCCCGGACATCGCGCTCTGCCGGGCCACCACAGTGGTCGCCCGGGCGATCGACGAGGAGCTGACCGACGCCCGGCTGACGGTGGCCCAGCACCTGGTACTGAAGATGCTCGACGCCGTCGGGGCCTGCTCCCAGCAGGAGTTGAGCGAGCAGCTGCGGATCGACCGCAGCGTCATGGTCGGCTGCATCGACGGCCTGGAGAGCTCCGGGCTGGTGGTGCGCGAACGCCACCCGCGCGACCGCCGCGCCTACGCCGTCACCATGACCGAGGCCGGCGCGCGGGCCCTGGCCGACGCCGAGGCGGGCATCGCCCCGATGATGGACCGGGTGTTCGCCGCGCTCACCGCGGAGGAGCGGGACACGCTGATCCGACTGACCCGCAAGCTCCTCGCCGTCCAGCCGGGCGGATGAACGCCTTAGCCGACCGGGCGAACCCCTTGGCCGGGCGGATGAACGCCTTAGCCGGCCGGGCGAACCCCCTGGCCGGCCGTCGCTCAGTCCACCAGCGCCTGGTTGACCAGCTGCCGCAGCCGTCCGTGCAGCTGGTGCGCGCTGGAGGGCATCAGCTGGGTCAGGAACAGCACCGTCAGCCGCTCCACCGGGTCCACCCAGAAGATGGTGGACGCGGCGCTGTGCCAGCCGTACTCCCCCGCGCTGGCCGGCACCCCGGCGGCCGCCGGGTCCTGCACCACCGCGAAGCCGAGCCCGAAGCCGACCCCGGCGGTGGGCATCTCGGAGAACACCGGCCGTCCGACGCTCTTCAGGTCCCCGCCACCGGGCAGGTGGTTGCGCAGCGCGTGCCGCACCGTGTGCCGGCCGAGCACCCGCACGCCCTGGTACTCGCCCTCGCCGAGCAGCATCTGGCTGAAGCGGTGGTAGTCGGCGAGCGTGGTGACCAGTCCGGAGCTGCCGGAGAGGCAGGTCGGCTCGCGCAGCACGTCGCCGCCGAAGGCGTCGTTGCGGACGGCCTTCCCGGTCGACGGGTCGACGACGTAGAAGGCGGCCAGCCGGTCGGCCTTGTCGGCCGGGACGTGGAAGCCGGTGTCCGCCATGCCGAGCGGGCCGAGCACCCGTTCGGCCAGGAACTCGTCCAGCCGCTTCCCGGACGCGACCTCGATCACCCGCCCGAGCACGTCGCTGGAGGCGCCGTAGTTCCAGGCGGTGCCGGGCTCGAAGAGCAGCGGGAAGGAGGCCCACTTCGCCACGCACTGGGCGAGGTCGAGGCCGGGCGCGGTGGTCCACTCGAAGCCGTTGGCGGTGTAGATCTCGTCGACCGGGTGCGCCCGGTGGAAGCCGTAGGTCAGGCCGGAGGTGTGGGTGAGCAGGTGGACGATCCGGACGGGCTCGGCGGCGGCGGTGGTGACCGGCCGGGAGGCCGGCCCGCGCTGGTAGACCCGGACGTCGGCGAACTCCGGCAGGTAGCGGGAGACCGGGTCCTGGAGGCCGATCACGCCCTCCTCCAGGAGCACCAGCGCGGCCACCGAGGTGACGGGCTTGGTCATCGACCACGAGCGGTAGATGGTGTCCGGGGTCTGCGGCAGGCCGTTCTCGACGTCGCGGTGCCCGTACCCGGCGAGGTGGGCGACCCGCCCGCCACGGGTCACGGCGAGCTGCCAGCCGGGCAGCCGGCCGTCGTCCACGTAGGCCCGGAGGTACTCGTCGATCCGGCGCAGCCGCCCGGGGTCCAGCCCGACCTCGGCCGGTTCGACTTCGACTTTGATCTGCGACATGGCGTCCTCTCGCGGTCGAGCGCTCTCGTCATGTTTCGAATGTTCGAAGATAGTGGAAGCATAGGAAGAATCAACTCGGCACACAAGAGCGGAACTTGAGATCCCATGAGGTCCACCTGGTGGACTTCGAATGTTGCGCAAGTTTCGAACCATTAATAGGATCCGGAAGGATTCGCACCCCCCTTCCAACCCGACCGGAGCTGGAGCCTGCCCATGCCGCCCCTCGCGCTTTCCATCGACGAACTCCTCACCACCACCAGGGCGGTGCGCAAGCGACTGGACCTCACCCGCCCGGTGGAGCGCGAACTGATCGAGGAGTGCCTGGCCCTGGCCACCCAGGCCCCCACCGGGCGCAACCGCCAGCGCTGGGACTTCATGATCGTCACCGACCCGGCCAAGCGCTCCGCCATCGCCGACCTCTACCGGCTCGGCCTGGTCCGCCCCCGCCAGCAGGTGGTCGGCACCGGCGTGGACCGCACCGTCGGCGACCAGCTGCGCCGGCTCCGCCTGGCCGAGAGCGCCCAGCACCTCTTCGACCACCTGCACGAGGTCCCGGTCCTGGTGATCCCCTGCGTCCGGATCGAGGGCCGGCACGAGGTCGACTCCTTCGTCGGCCAGGCCAACACCTGGGGCTCGATCATCCCGGCCACCTGGCAGTTCATGCTCGCCGCCCGCTCCCGCGGCCTCGGCACCGCCTGGACCACCCCGCACCTGCACTACGAGCGCGAGGCCGCCCAGGTCCTCGGCATCCCCTACGAGACCGTCCTCCAGGCCGCGTTGATCCCGTTGGCCCACACCATCGGCACCGACTTCCGCCCCGGCCCCCGGGTCGGCACCGAGCAGATCGCCCACTGGGACGCCTGGTAGCCCCCAGCGGGGCGGGGCCCATCGGAGCGTTCTTGACCATCGATCAGGCCGATCTTTAGGATGACTGCCATGTTCCGGGAATGTCGAGTCAACGGCCGTGGTGCCGAAGCGACTTCCGACTGCGCGACGCACCGCTGCCGCTGTCGCCCCTGAACCCTCCTCCCGCGTCCGCGCACCGAACCGCGCACCGAAACCGACGCCGGATAGAAATCTCCTCTCATCATCACGGTTCCGCTCCCGCGGTGGTGCCCCCACGCACCCCGCCGATTCCGGCTGCCCGGAGTCCCGGAACCTCGACGGCAAGGAGAACGAACATGAGCCTGTCCCTCTACCGCTCCGCCGATCCGTCCGATCCCACCACCCCCACCGGCCCCGCCGGCCCCACCGTCCGGGTGCTGATCTGCGCGGCCTCACCGCTGCTGCGCACCGGCCTGCGCACCATCCTGCACCGCTCGCCCGGACTCCAGCCGCTGACCGAACTCTCCACCACCACCCGGATCGCCCAGGCCTGCGCGGCCAAACGCCCGGACGTGGTGGTCATCGACGCCGACATGCCCGGAATGGAGGCCTGCGAGGTCAAGAAGCTCACCAGCGACCGGGAGACCGGGCAACCCGGCATCATCCTGCTGGTCCGCCCCGGCGACCCGGACCGGATGCTCGACTACCTCAGAGCGGGCGCCCGCGGCCTGGTCCTGCGCGACGGCCCGGAGTCCGACATGGTGCACGCGGTCCGGGCGGTCGCCGCCGGGAACGCGCTGATCTCCCCGCCGATCACCGCCGAGGTGGTCACCGAGATGGCCCGCCGGCTGCCCGGACCGCCGCTGCACACCCCGCCGCTGCTCCGGCTGCTGACCCCCCGCGAGCAGGAGGTGCTCACCCTGATCGTGGGCGGGCTGTCCAACGCCGAGATGGCCGCCGAGCTCCACCTCAGCGAGAAGACCGTCAAGTTCCACGTCTCCAACGTGCTCGGCAAGCTGCGCGTGCGCAGCCGGGCCCAGGCGATGGTCTACGCCCGGTCGGGCCACCGGGCGGCCGGGTAGGGTCTCCGGCCGCCCGGCGCGGCGTCACGTCTGCGGGGCCAGGGCCCGCAGCGTGTCGCGCATCCCCTCCGGTCCGGCGCCGAACTCCGGCACCGGCAGCACCGCCAGCAGCGGCGTGTCCACCCCCGCCGCCGCGAACTCCGCCACCCGCTCCCGGCACTCCCCCGGGGAGCCGTGGATCAGCAGCGCGTCGACCAGGTGCTCGGGCACCGCCGCGCACGCGCCGTGGAAGTCGCCCGCCGCCCACGCGGCGTGCGAGGCGGCCAGCTCCTCGCCGCGCCCCAGCCAGTCGTGGAAGCCGCCGTACGTCCGGGCGTTGAGGATCGGCCCGAGCAACTGCCGCCCCTGCCACCGGGCGTGGTCGCGGTCATTGGTCGGGCAGACGAACAGCCGGGCCACCACCTCCTTGGCACGGCCCTCCTCCCCCATCGCGGCCCGTACCCGCGGCACGTCCGCGGCCGCCAGGAAGTTGGTGACCAGCCCGTCCGCCTCCCGGCCGGCCAGCCGCAGCATCTGCGGGCCGAGCGCGCCCATCATCACCGGCGGCACCGGGTCCGGCCGCAGCGCCGGGGTGTACCGCTCGATGGTGAAGGAGTCGAACGCCCCCTGCACCGTCCGCCCGGCCAGGGCGTGCTTCAGGAACCGTACGGTGTCGCGGACCTGGCGGTACGGGTGCTCGAAGGGGATGCCGTTGATCCGGGTGACGAACGGCGGGCCGGAGGAGCCGACGCCCACCACCACCCGGCCGGGCGCGGCCTCGGCCAGCGAGGCGACCGTCATGGCGAGCAGCGCCGGCCCGCGGGTCTGCACCGGCACCACGCCGGTGCCCAGCCGCAGCGCGGGCGCCCAGGCCGCGGCGAGCGCCAGCGGGGTGAAGCCGTCGTAGCCCGCCGCCTCGCCGGTCCACACGTCGGTGTAGCCCAGGTCGGGCAGTTCCTCGACCAGCGCGCGGTGCCGGTGCAGCGGGACGCCGCGCAGCGGGAGCGTCAGACCGTAGCGGCCCACGGGCACCTCCCGGCGGTTCGCTGACGGCGTTCACTCATCGGGTGTCCTTCCGCGGGAACGGCGGTCCGGGCCGGCCCCATTGCCTAAGATTGGATAGTACGCAAAAGTTCGAACAATCCATCGCGCGAGCGCGACGACCACGACGACCGAGGAGCCCCCCATGCGGACCCCGAGCCACCCGGCCACCGACTCCCTCCAGCTCGCCGGCATCTTCCACGCCCTCAGCGACCCGGCCCGCCTCTCCATCGTCACCGGCCTGGCCGAGGTCGAGGAGCAGTGTTGCAGCGACCTGGACGTCCCGCTGTCCAAGTCGACCCTCTCGCACCACCTCAAGGTGCTGCGCGAGGCCGGCGTCACCACCACCCGGGTCGAGGGCACCCGCCGGCTGATGTCGCTGCGCCGGAACGACCTCGACCTGCGCTTCCCCGGACTGCTGGACGCCGTACTGGCCGCCGCGACCCGTGAGCCCGCCGACGCCCACTGATTCTCCCCGATGCTCCCGGGACCGCTCTTCGGCCGTACGACCGGTCTGCGCCCCGGCCTTAGGACCTGAATCGGCGCCGCCGGCCCCCACCGGGCGCGCCGATGCCCCAGGCTGGCCGCGACCCTGTCCTCCCCAGCCCGCACTGGAGTCCGCCGTGCCCGTCGACACCCGCACCCACGAGACGGCGGCCCGCGCCGCCCTCGACGCCTTCCTCGACGCCCTCAACAGCCGCGACCTGGCGGCCTGGGCGGAGACCCTGCACTACCCGCACGTCCGGGTGCACGAGGGCGAGGTGACGGTCTGGGAGGACCGGGACGGCTACGTCGAGCGCTCCGCCCCCGAGCTGGCGCAGCTGGTCGGCTCCGGCTGGGCCCGCAGCGGCTGGGAGAGCGTCGAGCTGAGCCAGTCCTCCCCCGACCAGGTGCACGCCCTGGTCCGCTTCGCCCGCTACGACGCGGCCGGGGAGCGCACCGGCTCCTTCGACTCGGTCTACGTGCTCACCCGGCGCTCCGACCGCTGGGGCGTGCTCGCCCGGATCGGCTTCCGGACCGTCTGACCGCGCCGACCCCGGACACGGCGGCGGGGCGCGCGCAGGCCGGTATCGGCCGCGGGCTCCGCACCGCCAGGAGCAGCCCGAAGGCCATGCAGTTGGCGAACAACG
>NZ_JBHVET010000397.1:0-7693 GCF_042802135.1 Kitasatospora sp. NPDC057512 | reverse complement strand
GTGCGGCACGAAGCGCGCGAACGGGTCGGCGACCTCCGCGCAGTGCCCGGCCAGCAGGCCCCGGAAGCGGTCGAGCAGCGCCGCGTGCCGGGCGTCGACCGCGAGGTTGACCAGCTCGCCGGGGTCGGCGGCGAGGTCGAAGAGCTGCTCCCGGTGGTCGCCCCAGGCATAGCAGACGTACTTGTGCCGCCCGGCGCGGACCATCCGCCCCAGGGCGTTGTTGAAACCGGGGATCTCCCAGCGGGTCTCGACCACCACGCTGTCGTGCGGCCGCGGCGCGCGGACGCTGCGGCCGGGCAGCCCGCCGGGCCCCTCGATCCCGGCCAGGTCGCAGAGCGTCGGGATGAGGTCCAGCCCGGCGGCGACCAGCCGCTCGTCGACCGCGCCGGCGGCCACCCCGGGGCCGGTGACCACCAGGGGCACCCGCACGCACTCCTCGTACAGGGCCCACTTCTGGTTCCAGCGGTGGGCGCCCGCGCCGTCGCCGTGGTCGGAGCTGAACACCACCACGGTCTCCCGGTCGCCGCCGCGCTCCGCCAGCGCGGCCAGCAGCAGGCCGATGTGCCGGTCCACCCGCTCCACGAGGGCGTAGTAGGCGTGCCGGTAGCGGCGCCAGTCGTCCTCCCGCCACTGCTCCGTCGGGTGGGTGTGCGGCTGGGCCAGCCGGGCCAGCCGGGGCAGCGCCGGATCGTACGGCCCGACCGGGAAGTTGGCGGGCAGCGGCGGGAGTTCGGGGACGGGCGGCGCGGGCGGGAGCGGGCCGGTGCGCGGGTCCTGGCCGCGGGCCCACTCGCAGATGCCGTGCGGCTCCAGGAAGGAGGCGACCAGCAGGAACGGCCGCTCGCGCGGTGCGCGGACGAACCGGGCGGCGGCGCGGGCGAGTCCGGCGTCGTCCCCGCCCGCCGGGTGGATCCGGCGGAAGCCCCGGTCGGCGGGCAGGTCCAGCTCCGGCAGGTGCCACTTGCCGCCGTAGCCGCAGTCGTACCCGGCCTCGGTGAACAGGCGCCCGAGCAGCGGGTCCTCCGGGCCGCCGGTGTTGCCGGTGACGCCGACGGTGCTGGGCAGGCGGCCGGTCATCAGGCTGGCCCGGGAGGGGGTGCAGAGCGGCTGGGCGCAGTAGGCGTTGGGGTAGCGGGTGCCGGCGGCGGCCAGCGCGTCCATCGCGGGGGTGCGCAGGTACGGGTTCCCGGCGGCGCCCATCGCGTCGGCGGTCTGCTGGTCCGTCAGGATCAGGACGACGTCGGGGCTCTGTGGATCCGGCACGGGTCAGGCCATCCGTTCGTAGGTGTGCGGGTCGAGCGCCCGGCGCAGCGGCGCCCCGTCCAGCCAGCGCTCGAACTCGCCGACGACCAGGTCGCCGAGGCGGCGGCGCTCCAGCCCCCGGCTGCCCGCCAGGTGCGGGGTGACGACCACGTTGGGCAGGGTGAACAGCGGTGAGCCGGGCAGCGGCGGCTCGGGGTCGGTGACGTCCAGCACGGCGAAGAGGTCCGGGCGTTCGGCGAGGACGGCCAGCAGCGCGGGCTCGTCCAGGACGGCTCCGCGCGCGGTGTTGACGAGCGTGGCGCCGGGCTTCATCGAGGTCAGCAGCCGCCGGTCGACGAGGCCGCGGGTCGCCGGGAGCAGCGGGGTGTGCACGCTCACCACGTCGGCGGTGGCGAAGAGTTCGTCCAGGCCGACGGCGCGCACCCCGGGCGGCACCGGGGCGTACGGGTCGTGCGCGAGGACCTCGACGTCGTAGCCGCGCAGCATCTCGCAGACCAGGCGCCCGGCCGCGCCGAGCGACAGGACGCCGACCGTGGAGCCGTACCCGCCCGGCGTGCGGGCGGCCGGGACGGCGGCGCGGGCGGCCCGGGCGTCGAGGACGTGGCGCCAGCCGCCCTTGAGGGCGTAGACGATCTGCGCCACGGCGAACTCCGCGACCGGGACGGCGTTGGCGTGCGCGGCGGTGACGATCGGGACGCCCGCCGCCCAGAACGCCTCGCCGGCGATCCGGCGCACCGAGCCGGCGGCGTAGAGCACCAGCCGCAGGCGGGGGAGCCGGGCCAGGGCGGCGGCGTCCAGGACGGGCCCGCCCCAGCCGGTAAACAGCACCTCGACGGCCCGCAGCGCCTCGGGTGCGGCGGCGGCCAGCCGCTTGGCGCTCCACACCCCGTCGGGCGAGGCCGGGTCGGCCAGCACCTCGGCCCGGGCGGCGACCCGGGCGCGGGCCCGCGGGCCGTAGACGTCGGGGAAGCGCTCCGGGTCCATCGCGAAGGCGGCGGTGGGCATCCGGTTCTCCTCGGGTCGCGGGCGGGCACGTCGGAGTCGCCGCGCACAAGGAGTTTCTATCACAGTGAGAAATAGTCGGGGAGCCGGTAGGGCCGGGCGGGCCCCGGGCCTCAGCGGGTGATGAACGTCGCCCCGTCCGCGAGCCGGACCGCCGCCGCGGCCGCGCCGACCAACTCGGTGGTGGTGCTGTGCACGACCACCAGGCGCGGCAGGACCGGCACCCGCCCCTGGAGCCGGCTCTCGATCGCGGCCGGCAGCTCGCCCCCGCTCTCCCAGAACAGCCGCCCGCCGAGGGCGATCAGCTCCGGCGCCAGCACCGTGCTCAGGTTGGCCACCAGCAGCGCCAGGTCGTCGGTGAGCTCGCCGATCAGCCGGACCGCCGCCGGGTCGCCCTCGCGCCCCAGCCGGAACAGCCCCGCCACCCGCTCGGCCGGGGTGCCGGACACCGTCAGGCCGGCCTCGGTGATCCGCCGGTCCACCGCGTGGTCGCCGATCCTCGCCTGGGTGTCGCCGGTCCGCCCGAGCGGCCGGTCCAGCGCCGCGTGCCCGGCCATCAGGTGGCCCAGCGCCCCGGCCGCGCCCAGCCGGCCGCGGTGCAGCCGGCCGTCCAGCACGATCCCGGCGCCGACCTCGATGCCCACCACCACGGCCGCCAGGTCGCCCACCCCGGCCGCGGCCGGCGACTCCCGCACGGCCAGCGCGACCAGGTTGACGTTGCTCTCGACCGCCACCGGGACGCCGTAACGCTCCTGGAGCAGCACCCCCAGCCGCAGCCCGGGCCAGTCCAGCGCGGGCGCGAACTCGACCAGCCCGGTGCGGTCCCGGACCACCCCGGGCACGCCCACGACGAGGGCGCGGGGGGCGCCCGCCTGCCGCCCGGCCCAGTCCCGCAGGCCGTCCACCAGTGCGAGCAGCGGGCCGGTCAGCTCGTCGGCGGCGATCTCCCGCGGCCGGTCCGGGCTGGGGAACGCCCAGTGGTGCTCGGTCTCGTGCAGCACCGTGCCGTCCAGCGCGGCCACCACACCGACGATCCGGCGCGGGCGCACCGCGATCGCCAGCACGGTCTGCGCCCGGGCGTTGTAGCGGATCAGCTGCGGCGGCCGCCCGCCGCCGGACGGCGCCCGCTCCGTCTCCACCTCCACCAGCCCCTCGGCCCGCAGCACCTCCACCAGCCGGTGCACGGTCGCGGTGCTCAGCCCGCTCTCGGCGGCCAGCCGCTGCCGGGACAGCGTGCCGTGCCGGCGCAGCACCTCCAGCAGGACGGTCTGGTTCACCCGGGCGACGGTCTGCGTCGTGGCGGTGGCGGGGGTACGGCTCGGGGGCATCGCGCGCTCCTCGGACCGGGCCGGGCCCGGACGGTCAGGACTTTGTCTCAGCTTGAATATATCCTTGGCCCGGCCCGCCCTGCCCTCCTTGCCCTCCCGGGTCGCACTGCCCTTCTTGCCAGCGCGGCCCGCCCTGCCCTCCCGGGTCGCCCGACGAACGACGGAGCCACCGTGCCGCTCGCCTTCTCCACGCTCGGCGTCCCCGGGCTCCCACTGGCCGGGGCCGCCCGGCTCGCCGCCGAGCACGGCTGGGCGGGGCTCGAACTGCGCTGCGCCGAGGGCGAGTCCGTCCACCCCGCGATGACCCCGGGAGAGCGCCGTGCCGCCGCCCGCGTCCTGCGCGCCCACGGCCTCACCCCGCTCGCCCTCGCCTCCTACGTCGGTGTCGCCGCCCCGGGGCCGGACCACGCGGTGACCGACGCGCTCCGCACCCACCTGCGGCTCGCCGCCGACCTGGGCGCGGCCGGCCTGCGGGTCTTCCCGCGCGGCGGCGACGGCCCGCGCGCCGAGGCCGACGACCGGGCCGCCCGGCGGCTCGCGGAGGTCGCGGAGGAGGCCAGGCGGCTGGGCGTGCGGGTGCTCGTCGAGACCCACGACTCCCACCGGGGCGGCCGGGCGGTGGCCGGGCTGCTGGCCCGGGTCGCCCACCCGGCCGTCGGCGCCCTGTGGGACCTGATGCACACCCACCTGGCCGGCGAGACCCCGGCCGAGACCCGGGCCGCGCTCGCCCCGTACCTCGGCCACGTCCAGGTCAAGGACATCGCCGGCCCGCAGGACCGCACCCCGCTCCCGCTCGGCGTCGGCGTCCTGCCGATCGCCGACTGCCTGCGCCTGCTGCCGCCGGACGCCTGGATCTGCTGGGAGTACGAGGCGCCCTGGCACCCGGCGGCCGCCCCGCTGCCCCCGCTGCTCCCGTCGGGCGCGGCCTTCCTCGCGGCCGTTTCCCGCTCCGTTCCCCGCTCCGCTTCCGGCTCCGCTTCCCGCTCCGCCTAGGGTGGACCCCGTACGACCATCCGACCGGCAGGAGACCCGATGAACGCGACCGCAGTGACCGACGCCCCGCTCCCGGTCGGCGTGATCGGCCTCGGCGACATCGCGCAGAAGGCCTACCTGCCGGTGCTCACCGCACTGCCCGGGCTGGACCTGCGGCTGATGACCCGGGACGCGGCCAAGCTCGACCGGCTCGGCGAGACCCACCGGATCGCCCCCGAGCACCGCTTCACCGACCTCGGCGCGCTGATCGACAGCGGCATCCGCGCCGCCTTCGTGCACGCCGCCACCGACCAGCACGTCCCGATCGTCGAGCAGCTGCTCACCGCCGGGGTGGACGTCTACGTCGACAAGCCGCTCGACTACACCCTGGACGGCGCCCGCCGCCTGGTCGACCTCGCCGACCGCACCGGCCGCTCGCTGATGGTGGGCTTCAACCGCCGCCACGCGCCCGGCTACGCCCAGGCCAAGGAGCGCCCGCGCGACCTGATCGTCCTGCAGAAGAACCGCGAGGGCCTGGCCGAGTCGGCCCGCACCCTGGTGTTCGACGACTTCATCCACGTCGTGGACGTGCTGCGGTTCCTGGCCCCCGGCGAGATCGAGCACGTGGACGTCCGCGCCCGCACCCGGGACGGGCTGGTCGAGCACGTGGTGCTCACCCTCGGCGGCGAGGGCTTCACCGCCCTGGGCATCATGAACCGGGTCTCCGGCTCCACCGAGGAGGTGCTGGAGGTCTCCGGCGGCGACTCCAAGCGTGAGGTGCACAACCTGGCCGAGGTGATCGACCACCGCGGCCAGCCGACCGTCCGCCGCCGCGGCGACTGGGTGCCGGTGGCCCGTCAGCGCGGCATCGAGCAGTGCGTGCTCGCCTTCCTGGCGGCCGTCCGCGCCGGTCGCACCCTGGACGCCCACGACGCGCTGCGCACCCACGAGCTGTGCGAGCTGGTCGTGGAGCGGATCGAGGCTTCCTGGGAGTCCGCTGGGAGCGGGCTGTGAGAATCCCGGGCTGACCGGGCGTCACGTCACCTCCGGGGAACCGTCCGTTCACTGTCAGGGTCTTGTCGGGGCATTTTCTACGCGCGTATCTTGAGGGGCGCCGCGGGGGGCGGGAGCCCGTCCTCCGCTTCTTCGCCACGCGAGCAGCGCGCGCCCGACGCGCGCCTCCGCCCGGACCGCCGTGCCACGACCGTGCCGCACGGCGGAGCTAGGAGCCCTGCCCCGGTGACCACCGCCCCCGCACCCCGCCCCCGCAGAACCCTGCTGCGCGCCGCCCTGATCCCGGCCTCGCTGGCCGCGTCGCTGGTGCTCGTCCCGCTGCCGGTGGCGAACGCCGCCGCGCCCGCGACCCCGGCCCCGACCGAGGCCGGCCCGCTGCGGATCCACGACATCCAGGGCAGCACCCGGATATCCCCGCAGGCCGGCAAGCCCGTCACGGGCGTGCCCGGCATCGTCACCGGCGTGCGCGCGTACGGCAGCGTCAAGGGCTTCTGGCTCCAGGACCCGAACCCCGACGCCGACCCGGCCACCAGCGAGGGCGTCTTCGTCTACACCGGCGGCAACCCGACCGTGCGGGTCGGCGACTCGGTGCTGGTGAGCGGCAAGGTCACCGAGTACTACCCGAACCTCAGCGGCGGCTCGCAGTCCATCACCGAGATCACCGCCCCCGGCATCACCGTGCTGTCGGCCGGCAACCCGCTGCCCGCCCCGGTGGTGGTGGACACCCGCAACATCCCCGGCACCTACGCCCCGCCGGCCGGCCCGGACGGCTCCATCGACGGCGGCACGCTCCGGCCGGAGAAGTACACCCTCGACTTCTACGAGTCGCTGGAGGGCATGCTCGTCCAGGTCAAGGACGTCCGGGTGGTGCAGGCGACCGACAAGTACAACGAGCTGTGGGTCGCCGCCGACAAGCAGGACCAGCGCAGCAAGCGCGGCGGCCTGCTGTACGAGTCGTACAGGGAGCCCAACGTCGGCCGGCTGATGATCCAGCAGCAGGCCCCGGTGAACCAGCGGCCGTTCCCGGTCGCCAACGTCGGCGACGAGCTGACCGGCGCCACCACCGGCCCGCTGGACTACAACAACTTCGGCGGCTACACCCTGGTCGCCGGCACCATGGGCACGCTGAAGGACAACCACCTCCAGCGCGAGGTCACCGCCCAGGCGACCGACCGCGAACTCACCCTCGCCACCTACAACGTGGAGAACCTGGCCCCCGGCAACCCGGACGCCAAGTTCGCCGAGCTGGCCCAGGGCGTCGTCACCAACCTGCGCTCGCCCGACATCGTCGCCCTGGAGGAGATCCAGGACAACAACGGCAACAAGAACGACGGCACGGTCGACGCGAGCCAGACCGTCGCCAAGTTCGTCGCCGCGATCAAGGCGGCCGGCGGCCCGTCCTACGACTGGCGCTCGGTCGACCCGCAGGACGGCAAGGACGGCGGCGAGCCCGGCGGCAACATCCGCCAGGTCTTCCTGTTCAACCCGCAGCGGGTGTCCTTCACCGACATCCCCGGCGGCAGCGCCACCACCGCCGTCGGCGTGACCGGCACCGGCTCGGGCGCCGCGCTGACCGCCTCGCCCGGCCGGATCGAGCCGAACGACGAGGCCTGGACCAACAGCCGCAAGCCGCTGGTCGGCCAGTTCTCCTTCCGCGGCAAGAAGGTCTTCGTCATCGCCAACCACTTCAACAGCAAGGGCGGCGACCAGGGCATCGACAGCCGCTTCCAGCAGCCGACCCGCGGCTCCGAGGTGCAGCGGACCCGGCAGGCCACCGTTGAGCAGTCCTTCGTCGCCAAGCTGCTGGCCGCCGACAAGGAGGCCAAGGTCGTCTCCCTCGGCGACTTCAACGACTACCAGTTCTCGCCCGCGCTCGCCGCGCTCACCAAGGACGGCGTGCTGCGCGACCTGGTGAACGAGCTGCCGGAGACCGAGCAGTACTCGTACGTCTACCAGGGCAACTCGCAGGTGCTGGACCACATCCTGGTCAGCCCCGAGGTCGGCTACGCCAAGTACGACGTGGTGCACATCAACGCCGAGTTCGCCCAGCAGGCCAGCGACCACGACCCGCAGGTGGTCCGCATCAAGCCGTAGTCCGGGCACCGGTTACGCTG
>NZ_JBHVET010000396.1:0-7695 GCF_042802135.1 Kitasatospora sp. NPDC057512 | reverse complement strand
GCCCACCCGCCTACGCGTGGTCGGCCAGCACCTCGGCGATGACGTGGCGGGCGATGGCGGTCATCCTCGGGTCGCTGTCCCGGTAGTAGCTGACTTCCATCAGCGCGACGGACAGGGCCCAGCCACGGGCGCGGTCCCAGGCCGCGTCGTCGGGGGCCGCGGCCTCGCGGAAGGCCGCACGGGCGGCGGCGGGCAGGACGTACCAGGCGGGGATCAGGTCGACGGCCGGTTCGCCCAGGCCCGCGCAGCCGAAGTCGATGACGGCGGCGAGACGTCCCCCCGGGGAGACCAGCAGGTTGCCGGGCTGAAGGTCCCCGTGGAGCCAGACCGGCGGGCCGACAGGCGCGGGGGCGGCCAGGGCGTGCTCCCAGGCGGCGGTCGCGGCGGCGGCGTCGACCAGGTCCGGCACGGCCGCGATCGCCTTCCTCGTCCCAGTGTCCCGGTCCGCCAGCGACTCGCTGCGGTAGGCGGCCGGGGCCCCGGTCGGGTCGATCCGGCGGACGGCCGTCACGAAGTCGGCCAAGTCCCCTGCCAGCGCCCCGGGTTCGGCGATCCGGCCGGGCACCGGTGTGGTGCCGTCGAGCCAGCGCAGCACCGACCAGGGCCAGGGGCAGCCGTCGACCGGCCCGCCCACGGCCAGCGGGACCGGCACCGGGACGGGCAGCCGAGGGGCCAGGCGGCGCAGCCAGACGTCCTCCTTGGCGATCTCCTCGACCACCCCGGGGATCCGCGGGATACGCACCACCAGCTCCGCGCCCAGCCGGTACATCGCGTTGCTGGTCCCGGCCGGCACCACCGGCTCAACCGGCAGGCCGGCCCACTGCGGGAAGCACTCGGCGACCATCCGGCGCACCAGCGCCTCGTCGATGTCCAGTTCGTCGGCGTGCAGCTTGCGGGAGGAGGCCATGGCGCCCGACCCTGCCACCCACGGGCCGTACCCGGCAACCGAATTGGCGCCGGGCCCGACGGCCGCCCGACGGCTGCCTGACTGCCGCCCGACTGTCGCCCGACGGCCGCGCGGAGGACGGCCGCTACCCCGGGTGGACCGCGCCCGCCGCGATCAGGCCGGGCAGCTCGCGCATGTCGTCGAAGACCACGGTGCCCGGCCCGGCCAGCCGTTCCGCGGCCGTGACGCCGCCCGCGTAGCCGAGTGCGCGCATCCCGGCGGCGCGGGCGGCCTCGACGCCGGGGCGGCTGTCCTCGACCACCACGCAGGCGGCCGGGTCGACGCCCATCGAGCGGGCGGCGTGCAGGAAGAGGTCGGGTGCGGGCTTGCCGCGCTCGACCTCGGTGGCGCTGAAGATCCGCCCGGCGAAGTGGTCGTGGAGGCCGGTCCGGCCCAGGGTGTGGCGCATCTTCTCGTGGGTGCCGCTGGAGGCCACGCAGGTGGGCAGGGTGAGCGCGGCCAGCGCCTCCGGCAGGCCGTCCACGGGGGTCAGTCCGGCGTCCACCGCCTCGGCGTGCAGTTCGACGAAGCGCTTGCTCCACACCGCCGCCGTCTCGCCGCCGAGCCGTTCGGTGACCGTGGCCCGGTTGGCCGCCTCGGACCGTCCGACGAACGTCTCGATCGCCTCCGCCTCGGTCAGCGGCCAGCCGTACTCCTCGCCGAGCCGCACCAGCACCCGGACGGCGATCACCTCGCTGTCCACCAGGACGCCGTCGCAGTCGAAAATCACCAGCTCAATCGGCTTGATCATCCCACCAGCATAGGCGGGTGCCCGTGCCCGGGGGCCGGCGGCCGTCGAACTGGCCACCGGCGCCCGGGCGTTGGCGTCAGCCGGTCTGGATCGAGGTGTCGTCGATCACGAAGCTGGTCTGGAGCGAGGCGTCCTCGGTCCCGGCGAACTTCACGGTGACGCTCTGGCCCGCGTAGGCCGACAGGTCGAAGGTGCGCTGCTGGTAGCCGGCCGCGGCGTCCACGTTGGAGTAGGTCTTCAGCGTGGTGCCGTTCACCGACAGAGTCAGCTTGTCGTACGCGGTGGTGCCCGACTCGGCGGTGTCGATGTGCAGCCAGAAGCTCAGCGTCGCCTTGCAGCCCGCCGGGATGCTCACCGTCTGCGACAGCGAGTCCGAGTGGGTGGAGCCGTAGCCGTTCAGCCACGCCTTCCAGGAGCCGCTGTGGGCCGCCTGCGAGGCACTGTTGTCCACCACGCCGCTCGACGTCGTCCACGGCGTGGCCGTGCCCGACTCGAAGCCCTCGTTGCCCAGCAGCTGGGTCGGAGTGCAGCCGCCACCACCGGTGGAGACGGCCCAAGTGAAGCTGGTGGAGGCCGACTTGCCCGCGGCGTCCGTCACGGTGACGGTGACGGTGGAGCTGCCCGCGGTGGAGACGGTGCCGGCGATGACGCCGGTGGAGGAGTTGATCGACAGCCCGGCGGGCAGGCCGCTCGCGGCGTAGGACAGCGGGGCGGTGCCGCCGGAGGCGTTGATCTGGAGGTTGACCGCGCCGCCGACGGCGGTGGACTGGTTGCCCGGGTTGGACACCGAGACGGCGCTGCCGGCCGGCTTGGTGAGCAGGCAGCCGGCCACGTTGAGGTCGATGGCCCGGGTGGAGGAGTTCAGGCAGGTGGTGAACCAGTACGTCTCCTCGCCGTAGCTCTGGCCCTTGTAGGCCTTGGTGGTGCCGTCGGCGGCCACCTCGCACGGGTTGTTGAGGGTGCACATGCCGCCGTCGTCGTTGCCGGTGTTGTTGATGCCGATGATCCGCCCGCTGGCGGAGTCGACGATCGGCGAGCCGGAGGTGCCGTGCGTGGTGTTGCAGCCGGAGCTGTAGCGCAGCGAGTCGTGCCAGGTCCAGGCGTCCTCGCGCAGGGTCGGCACGAAGCCGTTGACGGAGCAGTTCCAGACCTGCTTCCAGTACGACGAGGGTATGTACATCGACGCGCCGTCGGTCGGGTGGGCGTCGCTGATCGTCAGCGCGGTGGCGCCGTACTTGGAGCTGATCGACCCGTAGGTGTCGGTGAGTTGGTAGAGGGCGACGTCGGTGCCGGTCATGGTCGCGTAGAGCAGCTTGTCGGCCTGGACGGTGCCCAGGCTGTTGCCCGCGCCGTCCAGCAGGGTGCCGCTGCGGCTGGCGGTGGTGTTCTGGATGACCTGGCCGGCCGAGGGCATGGTCGGCAGGCAGTGTCCGTTGGTGAGCATCAGCGCCCGGTCGCCGGCCGCCGAGGTGGGGTAACGGACCAGCGAGGCCGAGCAGTTGCTCAGGGCGATGGTGGACGTCAGGTCGGCCGCCTGGACGGCGTGCGCGGGGGCGGCGGCGAAGGCCAGCCCGCCCGCGACGACGGCACTCGTACCGGCCACCGCGACAAGTCTCTTGAACATGGCTCTCCTTGTGGGGGATCGCGGGGTGTACGACTGGTCGCCGACGCCCGCGCCGCATGAAAGTGCCATGGCCACTTCAAGAGGTCAAGGAGTGTGACCGAACTCGCCACTGCCCGGCACGGGCCGTGCCATCCGACGGCAACGACCCGTCCCGGTATGCCCGTTACGGGCCGGGGCGACGGCCAGGGCAGTGGATACGGCTACGGCAGTGGATACGGCTACGGCTACGGCTGCGGGAAGGCGTTCTGGTCCACGTCGTTGGTCTTGGCGTTGCCGTCGGCCACCGGCTGGAGGGTGATCTCCCAGGAGGTCGCGGTCCGGCCGGTCTCGAACGGGAAGGTGTCCTCGAACTTGGTGAACCGGCAGTTCTGGGTGAAGCCCTTGGCGTCGGAGTCCCAGTCCGCGCCCCCGGACACGTACACCTCGTACGTCCCGTCCTCCACGCCGTCGACACTGGCGTGCTGCCCCTTGCCGACGAACACCGAGTGCACGGTCTTGCCGTTCAGCGCGAGCGACACCACCGCGTCCGCCGTGCCGCCGTTCTCGACCTTGAACACGCCCTCGCCGCGCAGCTTCCCCTTGCGGACCATGGTGCCGTTGTCCAGCGAGCGGGACTGCTGCTGGGGCAGCGGCGGGACGGCGAAGGTGGTCTGGTAGCCGGCCGCGGTCATCTTGACGAGGGCCGCCGACACCGCCGCCAGCCCCTGGGAGGCGCCCAGTTCGGCCTCGGCCGAGCTCAGCGCGCAGACGTCGTGGAACTTGATGTCGCTGCGGACCTTGCCGGCGTCGGTGGCGAGCGAGGTCAGCGCCGCCACCAGTTCCTTCTGCGCCGTCGTCGCCACGGGCGGCTCGTCCGCCACGCTCAGGGACTTGGCGGCGCCCTGCGCGCTGGTGACGACGCCGGCGAGCACGGTGTCGAGGTCGCTCAGGTCCTTGGCGCCGGCCACCTGGCCGAGCGCGGCGGTGACCGGGTCGACGCCCGCGCTGAGCACCGGGCCGTACGGCGCCCGGGTCGGCGTCGGCGTCGCGGTCGGCTTCGCCGAGACCCCCGACCCCGCCGCCCCCGGCGCGGACGAGCCGCCCGCCGAACCACCGCCCCCGCCGCCGGAGCAGGCCGTCAGCACCAGCGCCGTGCCGACGGCCAGAGCCGCCTTCCCCACGAACCCCTCGGACCCCGTGAACCTCATGCCCCACCCCCGGGTAGCCGGACCGCGCGCACACCGCGCAGCCACGCGGTCACACATGGTCCCGGGCACGAACGACCCCGTCAACCCATTACCCGGCGGTCACCCCCGAGGGGCCCTCCGAGGCCGTCTCCGAAGGTCAACTACGATCGGGCCCGTGCTCAGTCTCACCGGACTCCCCCTCCAGATCATCGCCTCGCTCCTCGCGATCGCCGTCTTCGCCGCCACCATGTGGCTCTGGCCGCGGTTCGGCGGGAAGGGCTGGAAGGCGTGGCTGGGCCGGCTCGGGGCGTTCCTGGCCACCCAGGTGTCGGTGCTGGCCGCAATGGGCCTGATCGCCAACAGCTACTTCGGCTTCTACAGCTCCTGGACGGACCTGCTCGGCACCAGCGGCGGGCTCGGCACGGTCGTCGACCACCAGCCCAACGCCTCCGGGGTGGCCGTCACCGGTGAGCAGAAGTTCTACTCCGCGCAGGGCTCGGACCCGGAGCGCTCCGGCCTGATCCAGAAGGTCGACGTCAAAGGGGCCGGCAGCGGCCTGACCACCGAGGCGTACGTCTACCTGCCGCCGCAGTACTTCCAGCCGGAGCACGCCAAGCAGCGCTTCCCGATGGCCCTGGTGCTCACCGGCTACCCGGGCACCCCGGAGAAGCTGATCTCGCTGATGCAGTACCCGGCGTCCACGCTGAACGCGATCGAGCAGAAGAAGCTGCCGCCGACCGTCCTGGTGATGACCCGCCCCACCCTGGTCGGCGACCGGGACACCGAGTGCGTGGACGTGCCGAACGGCCCCCAGGTGGAGACCTTCTTCACCAGCGACCTGCCCAAGGCCCTCGCCACCACCTACCGGATCGGCACCGACCCGGCCAACCGGGCGGTCATCGGCAACTCCACCGGCGGCTACTGCGCGCTCAAGTTCGCGCTGCGCAAGCCCGACGCCTACCGCTCGGCGGTCGCGCTCTCCGGCTACTACAACGCGGCCCACGACGCGACCACCGGCGACCTGTTCGGCGGCAACGACCGGCTCAAGCAGGAGAACGACCTGCTGTGGCGGCTGAAGAACCAGCCGCCCGCCCCGGTCAACCTGCTGCTGACCACCGCGTACGACGAGAACAACTACGACGAGACCAAGGCCATGATCGCGGCCTTCAAGGCCCCCACCACGATGTCCTCCATCACGCTGGACACCGCCGGCCACAACTTCCACACCTGGACCCGGGAGATCCCCCCGGCCCTGGAGTGGCTGGGCAGGCACCTCGCCGTACCGCCGTCCGCCTGACGTTCCAGATCACACGCGCCTCACACCCCCGTCTCACGGTTCTCTCAGGCACGCCACCGACGGTATGGCGCATGACCACGAGCAGCTACTCCCCTCCGGCCGGCGAACCGTGGCCCGAGGCCGCGAACTTCCCGCCGCCGGAGGTGCCGCGGCCGGACCCGGTCCGGCCGGACCCGGCGCCGCTCTTCCCCGAGCAGCCCCTGCCGCCCGCCGGCCCCAAGGGGTTCGCCACCTGGTCCGACCGGCTGCGCACCCTCCCCGCCCGCGCCTGGCGCGGGCGCGCTGACGACCCGCGCTGGGTGCGCCCGGCCCTGCTGGCGCTGCTGGCCGCGACCGCCGTCCTCTACCTGTGGGGCCTGAGCGCCTCCGGCTGGGCCAACTCCTTCTACTCGGCCGCCGTGCAGGCCGGCTCGCAGAGCTGGAAGGCCTTCTTCTTCGGCTCCTCGGACGCGGCGAACTTCATCACCGTCGACAAGCCCCCGGCCTCGCTGTGGCCGATGGCGCTCTCGGCGCGGGTCTTCGGCCTCTCCTCCTGGTCGGTGCTGGCCCCGCAGGCGCTGATGGGCGCGGCCACCGTCGGCGTGCTGTACGCGACGGTGCGCCGGCGCTTCTCCCCGCTCGGCGGCCTGTTGGCGGGCGCCGTGCTGGCGCTCACCCCGGTCGCGGCGCTGATGTTCCGCTTCAACAACCCGGACGCGCTGCTGGTGCTGCTGCTGACGCTGGCCGCGTACGGGATGGTCCGGGCCGTCGAGGCGGCGGGCACCCGGTGGTTGGTGTTCACCGGGGTGATGTTCGGCCTCGCCTTCCTCACCAAGACCCTGGCGGCCTTCCTCATCCTGCCCGCCTTCGCGGTGGTCTACCTGGCGGTGGCGCCCACCGGCCTCTGGCGGCGGGTGCGGCAGACCCTGCTCGCGGGCGCGGCCCTGCTGGTCTCGGGCGGCTGGTGGGTGGCGGTCGTCGAGCTGATGCCCGCCTCGGCCCGCCCGTACATCGGCGGCTCGCAGGACAACAGCTTCCTCTCGCTCACCTTCGGCTACAACGGCCTCGGCCGGGTCGACGGCAACGAGCGCGGCAGCGTGGGCGGCGGCGCCCGGATGCCGGCCGGGGTCGACCTGCCGGGCGGCGCGATGCCCGGCGGCGGCCGCGGCTGGGGACAGACCGGCCTGACCCGGATGTTCGGCACCGACATCGGCGGGCAGATCGCCTGGCTGCTGCCGGCCGCGCTGATCCTGCTGCTGGCCGGCCTCTGGGCGACCCGCCGCTACGGCCGCACCGACACCGCCCGCGCGGCCTTCCTGGTCTGGGGCGGCTGGCTGCTCTCCACCGCGCTGGTCTTCAGCTTCATGTCCGGGATCTTCCACCAGTACTACACGGTGGCGCTGGCCCCGGCCGTCGCGGCGCTGGTCGGCATGGGCGTGGACGGGCTGTGGCGGGCCCGGCACCGGGTGCCCTGGGCGCTGGTGCTGGCCGGGACGCTCGCGGTGACGGCGGTCTGGGCGTTCGTGCTGCTCGGTCGCAGCTCCGGCTTCCTGCCGTGGCTGCGCTGGGCGGTGCTGGTCGGCGGACTGCTCGCGGCGGCCGCGCTGGCGGCCGGGCCGTTCGTCGGGCGGGTCTCCGGCCGGGCCGGCGCGCGGATCGCCTCGGTGGCGGGCCTGGTGGGCCTGGCGGCGGCGCTCGGCGGACCGGCCGCGTACGCGGTGGACACCGTGAACTCCCCGCACACCGGCTCGATCGTGACCGCCGGGCCGCGCGTGGAGGGCGGGTTCGGACCGGGCGGCACGGGACGCAAGGGCGGCAAGGGTTTCCCGGGCGGCGGCCAGGGCTTCCCCGGCGGCCAGGCGCCGCGCGGGCAGAACGGCGGGGGCAACGAGCGCGGGCCGGGCTACCACGGCACCAGCCGCAGCGTCCCCC
>NZ_JBHVET010000395.1:0-7695 GCF_042802135.1 Kitasatospora sp. NPDC057512 | reverse complement strand
CCGCGAGGTTCGGTCCGCCCGAGGAGTTTTTCCGACCGGTGGGTCTATCCGGCCGGGGTCTGTCCGGCCGGGGTGCGGGGCCGGGTCAGACGGCGCTGCCGGCCTTCCAGGCGGCCCAGCCCATGTTCCAGCCGTTCAGGCCGTTGTCCGGGGCGACCGTCTTGTCACCGGAGTTCACGACCTCGACCACGTCGCCGACCATCGAGGACTTGTAGAACTTGAAGCCGTCCGTACCGCTGTCCTGGGCGCCCTGGGCGTCCCGCAGGCCGATGCAGCCGTGGCTGGTGTTCTGGCCGCCGAAGATCGACGGCGAGGACCAGTAGTTGCCGTGGATGAAGGTGCCCGAGGTGCTGAGGCGCTGGGCGTGCGGCACGTCCGCGATGTCGTACTCGCTGCCCAGGTTGACGGTCTGCGAGTTCATCCGGGTCTGGGTGTACTGCTCGGAGATCACCATCTTGCCGCCCCAGGTCATGTGCTCGGGCGAGCCGCCGGAGATCTTGTAGACCGCGCTGACCTGGCCGTCGGTGGTGACGGTGAGCTTCTTGGCGGCGAGGTCGGCGACGCTGGTCTGGGCGCGGCCGATGGTGAAGCTCACGTCCTTGGACTGGGTGCCGTACACGCCCTTGGCGCCCTCGACGTCCTTGAGCCGGAGCTTGAGGGTGACCTTGGTGCCCTTGGCCCAGTACTCCTGCGGCCGGAAGTCGAGGCGGGTGCTGGAGAACCAGTGGCCGACGATCTCGACGCCCGGCTCGGCTATCACGGTGATCGCCTGCTGGACGGCCTTGCGGTCGGTGACCGGCTTGCTGAAGTTGATCGAGACCGGCATGCCGACGCCGACCGTCGAGCCGTCCTCGGGGGTGAAGTAGCCGACGAAGGTGTTGGCCGGGGTCGCCGTGGTGAAGACGGCGTTGGAGTCCGCCTCCAGCTTGTCCTTGTCGAGGGCGGTGGCGGCGACGGTGTACTTGGTACCGCTGGCGGGGGCGGCGGCCGAGGTCCAGCCGGTGCCGTCGGCGGAGAGCTGGCCGGCCAGCTCCTTGCCGGCGGTGTCGGTGACCTTGACGCTGGTCAGGGTGCCGTTGGCGACGGCGACCTTGACCGGCTCGCTGAAGCTCGCGGAGGCGGCGCCGTCGGCCGGGGTGACGGTGATGACCGCGGCCGAGGTCCTGGGGGCGCTGCTGCCCGTACCGCCGGAGGCCGGGGTGCCGTTCGCGCCGCCGGAGCCGCTGCCACCGCCGCTGCCGCTGGCGCTGTTGTCGTTGCAGGCGGTCAGCAGCAGGACGGGCGCTCCGATCAGGCCCGCGAGGACCCCGCGTCGGCTCCAGCTGCTTCCGGCCACCCGTCCCTGACCGTCCCGTGCCGTCACGTCGCGTCTCCCTGCTGATCATCCCGGGCATTACGGATACAGAAACGCAATACGCCCGTTCACGGTTCCATCACCGAAGGGTAAGCGATCGTATGAGATGACCCAACTTCCCGACGAACAGGGACAGAACGCCCGGCCCGCGGAGCGGACCGGGCGTTCACGGGTGGTGATGGCGAGGACCACCACCCGACGGTTTCCGTCCTACTCGGCGGAGCCGTCCACCGCGTACTCGTCCCACTCCTCGTCGTCCGGGTCGAACTCGGTCTGCGCCGACTCCCAGGTCGCCGAGGCGAGCTCCACACCGGGCACCTCGCCGAGCAGCGCGACGGGGTCGATGAAGTGGGCGAGCGAACCCGACGGGTCCACCTCGATGGCCTCGACGGACTGGGCGCGCTCCTCGTCGTCGAGGTACTCGTCCGCGGTGACGGCCTCCAGGGCCGCCGCCTTGAGCGCGCCCTCGTCGGTGATCTCCGCGATGAGCTCGATCTTCACCCGGACGTAGCGCGGGGCGTCCTGGTCGGTCGTTTCAGTGCTGGTCATGCGTGCGAGCGTACGGGACGGGCGCGCCCGGCGCGGCGCACGGGCGGCCGCCCGGAGTGCACCCCGCGCGCCCGGCGTGAACGGCGCGAACGGAACGTGCGACGGCGCGAACGGAAGGGGCCGGTCCCTCGGAGAAGGACCGGCCCCACCGTTCCCCGCCTGGACTCCCCCACCCGGGAGCCGCGGGACACGCGCCGTGCGGCGCGGTGCTGCCGCGGGAGCCGCCGCACCCTGGCGACCGGCCGGGGCCGGTCAGGGGCGGGACGACGGCGCCTCCCGCGACGGGAGGACACAGCGGCCGGGTCAGGGCCACCCGATGTGTCCGGAGCCGACCGCGGTCGCCGGGGAGCCGCTCCCGGACGGTTGCCGTCGCCTCACTCGGCGTCCTGCCGTTGACCACCACGATGCCCGAGCCGTGTTAACCACGTGCTGCGGACAGGTGACGCCGGTGTACCACTTCCCCCGTGGACGAATCCTCCGCATCCATCCGCGGGGGGCGGTGGTGACGCCGCGTCAGTGCTGGGCGCGGCCGGTCAGGAAGCCCAGCAGGTCCTGGCGGGTGACGATGCCCTGCGGCTTGCCCTCCACCAGCACGACGGCCGCGTCGGCCTTCTCCAGCACGGTCATCAGGTTGGTGACGGTCTCGCCCGAGCCGACCACCGGCAGCGGCTTGGACATCACCTTGTCCAGCGTGTCGGTGAGCTCGATGTCCTTGGCGAAGATGCCCTCCAGCAGCAGCTTCTCCACCACCGAGCCGATCACCTCGCCGGCCATGATGTCCGGGTGGCCGGCGCCCGGGGAGACCACCGGCATCTGCGAGACGCCGTACTCGCGCAGCACCCGGACCGCCTCGGCGACCGTCTCGTTCGGGTGCATGTGGACGAACTGCGGGACGCCGCCCTGCGCGAGGGACTCCTTGCGGGCCAGCACCTCGCCGATGTGCGCCTCGTCGGTGGCCGAGGGCAGGAAGCCGTAGTCGGCCATCCAGTCGTCGTTGAAGATCTTCGACAGGTAGCCGCGGCCGCCGTCCGGCAGCAGCACCACGACGACGTCGTCCGGGCCGAGCTTCTTGGCGACCTCCAGCGCGGCCACCACGGCCATGCCGCAGGAGCCGCCGACCAGCAGGCCCTCCTCCTTGGCCAGGCGGCGGGTCATCTGGAACGAGTCCTTGTCGGAGACCGCGACGATCTCGTCCGCGACGCCGCGGTCGTAGGCGGTCGGCCAGAAGTCCTCACCGACGCCCTCGACCAGGTACGGCCGGCCGGTGCCGCCCGAGTAGACCGAGCCCTCCGGGTCGGCGCCGATCACCTTGACCTTGCCGCCGGAGGCCTCCTTCAGGTAGTTGCCGGTGCCGGAGATGGTGCCGCCGGTGCCGACGCCCGCCACGAAGTGGGTGATCTTCCCGTCGGTCTGCTCCCACAGCTCCGGGCCGGTGGAGTGGTAGTGCGAGGCCGGGTTGTCCGGGTTGGAGTACTGGTCCGGCTTCCAGGCGTTCGGGGTCTCCCGGACCAGGCGGTCGGAGACGTTGTAGTAGGAGTCCGGGTGCTCCGGGGCGACGGCGGTCGGACAGACGACGACCTCGGCGCCGTACGCGCGCAGGGTGTTGATCTTGTCGGTGGAGACCTTGTCAGGACAGACGAAGATGCACTTGTAGCCCTTCTGCTGGGCCACGATCGCCAGGCCGACACCGGTGTTGCCGGAGGTCGGCTCGACGATGGTGCCGCCCGGCTTGAGGGCGCCCGAGGCCTCGGCGGCCTCGATCATGCGCATCGCGATGCGGTCCTTGACCGAGCCGCCGGGGTTGAAGTACTCGACCTTGGCCAGCACTGTCGCGCTGATGCCCTCGGTGACCTTGTTCAGCTTGACCAGCGGCGTGTTGCCGACGAGGTCGATGATCGAGTTGTGGTACCGCACGGGGATCCTCCCGGTCTGTGGGCATGCGATTTCGGTACTGCGGAGTTCGGTACTGCAAAGCGTAGGGCGTGGCACCCGCCCCGCGGCTCCCCTCCTGCACCCCTCCCCCAATGGCCCACCCCCAGCGGCACCCCCGGTACTCCCGCCCTCCGTACGGGTAAGAGCGCTGTGCAGGCATGGCCGTGGCCCCGGAGGGGCCGGCAGGAGCACGTGAAGGGGGCACCGGATGCCAGGGGCAAGGGACTCGCGGGCCCGGGTGGCCCGCCGGATCGCCACCGCGGCGGCGTACGGCGGCGGCGGGCTCGGCCTGCTCGGGGTGGGCGTCGTCGGCCTGCTGGTGACCGAGAGCAGACTCGCCATCCAGGCCATCGGCGTCCTGGAGACCGTCCCGCCCAAGGCGGACGGCGTCTACGGGGAGGCCTTCGCCGACCGCGCCGCCGCCCCGCAGGCCCCGCTCGTGCTGGCCGTCCTCGGCGACTCCACCGGCGCCGGCCTCGGCGTGGCCCGGGCCGGCGAGACCCCGGGCGCGCTGCTGGCCGCGGGCCTCGCCTCGGTGGCCGAGCGCCCGGTCCGGCTGGTCAACGTGGCCCGCTCCGGCGGCCGCTCCGCCGATCTCTCCGGCCAGCTGGAACAGGCCCTGCCGCACCACCCGGACATCGCCGTGATCATGGTCGGCGCCAACGACGTGACCCGGCACAGCCCGGCCCAGCTGGCCGTCCGCCAGCTCGGCGAGGCCGTCGCCGCCCTGCGCGCCAACGGCTGCGAGGTGGTCGTGGGCACCTGCCCGGACCTCGGGACGATCAAGCCGGTGCGGCCGCCGCTGCGCTGGGTGGCCCGCCGGCTGAGCCGACAGCTGGCCGCCGCGCAGACCATCGCGGTGGTGGAGGCGGGCGGCCGGACGGTCTCGCTGGGCTCGTTGCTGGGCCCGGAGTTCGCCGCCCGCCCGGAGATGTTCGCCGCCGACCGCTACCACCCCTCCGCCCAGGGCTACGCGACCGCCGCGATGGCCGTGCTGCCCTCGGTCTGCGCCGCGCTCGGGCTCTGGCCGGAGGAGGAGCGTCCGGCCGCGGCCGTCCCGGGCGGCACGGTGCTGCCGGTCGCGGTCGCGGCCGCCGCGGCGGCCGGTCGGGAGGGCACCGAGGTGGCGGCCGTACCGGCGGAGGGCGCGGGCCGCCGCTGGGCCCAGCTGAGGCACCGGCTGCGGATCGGTCTGCCCGGCCCGGAGAGCGGGAAGGAGGCTGGTACGACCCCCGACGGGGGCCCCGGGAATACGTCGGCCAGCTCACACGCTGGGGCGGGTGACGCCTGATCTACCAGGCGGTAACTTTCCTCCCGGACGTCAGGTCCGCCGTCACCCAGCGAGGAGCCCGCCATGCCCGAAGCCGTCATCGTCAGCGCCACCCGTTCGCCGATCGGCCGGGCCTTCAAGGGCTCGCTCAAGGACGTCCGCCCGGACGACCTGACCGCCCACGTCATCCAGGCCGCCCTGGCCAAGGTGCCGCAGCTCGACCCGCGCGAGATCGACGACCTGATGCTGGGTTGCGGCCTGCCCGGCGGCGAGCAGGGCCACAACCTGGCCCGCATCGTGGCCGTCCAGATGGGCATGGACTACCTGCCGGGCGCCACCATCACCCGCTACTGCTCCTCCTCGCTCCAGACCACGCGGATGGCGCTGCACGCGATCAAGGCCGGCGAGGGCGACGTCTTCGTCTCGGCCGGTGTGGAGACCGTCTCGCGCAGCGTCAACGGCACCTCGGACGGCCTGCCGGGCACCATGAACCCGCTCTTCGACGAGGCCCAGGCCCGTACGAAGAAGCGCGCCGAAGAAGGCGGCGGGGAGTGGCACGACCCGCGCGAGGACGGCCTGGTGCCGGACGCCTACATCGCGATGGGCCAGACCGCCGAGAACCTGGCCGCGCTCAAGGGCATCACCCGCGCCGAGCAGGACGAGTTCGGCGTCCGCTCGCAGAACCTCGCCGAGGCCGCCATCAAGGCCGGCTTCTGGGAGCGCGAGATCACCCCGGTGACGCTCCCGGACGGCACCGTGGTCAGCACCGACGACGGCCCGCGCGCCGGCGTCACCCTGGAGGGCGTGGCCGGCCTGAAGCCGGTGTTCCGCCCCGACGGCACCGTGACCGCGGGTAACTGCTGCCCGCTGAACGACGGCGCGGCCGCGCTGGTGATCATGTCCGACACCAAGGCCCGCGAGCTCGGCATCACCCCGCTCGCCCGGGTGGTCTCCACCGGCGTCAGCGCGCTCTCCCCCGAGATCATGGGCTACGGCCCGGTCGAGGCCTCCAAGCAGGCGCTCAAGCGGGCCGGCCTGACCATCGGTGACATCGACCTGGTCGAGATCAACGAGGCCTTCGCCGCCCAGGTGATCCCGTCCTACCGCGACCTCGGCGTCGACCTGGACCGGCTGAACGTCAACGGTGGCGCGATCGCGGTCGGCCACCCCTTCGGCATGACCGGCGCCCGGATCACCACCACGCTGATCAACTCCCTGCAGTGGCACGACAAGCAGTTCGGCCTGGAGACCATGTGCGTCGGCGGCGGCCAGGGCATGGCGATGGTCATCGAGCGCCTCAGCTGACCTCCGGGCGCACTCCGAAGGGTCTGGACCACCCATTTGGAGTGACGCAGCGTAATTGAGGGCCGGATCACACCGAGAGGTCGATCCGGCCCTCATTTCGTTCGTTTTCGGCCCGGAAATCGACACTGCGGAGCGGATCAACTCCACTGCGTAGAACGGTGTTACCTAACAATTTGGGGACAAGAGCGAAAGTCCGGGAGGAATTGGACATTCGCCCCTGCGGTAACAGCCCCGCATGCGGCAGTGTGGACACGTAACCCCGTTCCGCTCCTCGCTAGGAGTACGTTCCGTGAGCGCCGTCTACACCATCCTGCTGCTGATCCTGATCGCCGTGTCGACCGCCGTGCTGCTCCACCTCCGCGGGCTCTCCCGCCGGCTGGACGCGCGGGCCGCCGCCCCGTCCGCGCCCGCACCGGTGGACGAGGCCGCGATACGCCGGGCCGTCACCGAGGCGCTCGCCGCCGACCGCGAGCGGGAGATCACGGAGGCCCGGGCGTTCTGGGCCGAGCAGGAGGCCCGCGCGGCCGAGGACGCGCCGCTGTTCGACTCCCCGTTCTCCGGCGCGTTCTCCGGCACCGAGGAGTGGCCGCTCTTCTTCCCCCGCCCCACCGGCCCGCAGGACGCCGTCGACAACGCCGGGACGATGGACCCGGAGTTCGGCGAGGCGCTGCGCTCCGCGCTGGAAGACCTGATCAACGAGGGCGGCTCCGCCCCGGCCGAGCCCGGCGGCGAGGGCGGCGTGCCGCTGCGCCCCGGCCACCCGGTCGGCGAGACCAAGGACGCCCGGGCCCGCCGCGAGGCCGACCTGCTGGCCACCGGCCTGGAGGCCGGGCTGCTGGACGCCGACCAGGCCGTCGAGGAGGCCCCGGTCGCCGCGCCCGACCCGCGCCGCCACCCCTCGCACCCCGACTTCGTGCCCAGCCAGGCGCCGTCCCGGGAGTGGACGGACAGCCGGCTGGCCGCCCTCGCCGAGGAGGCCGTCGCCCTGGTCGACGTCCGCCCGGGCCCGCTGGGCACCCTGGACGTGTACGCCTTCGCCGACGGCACCACCCTCTGCGTGGCCCCGGGCGACCGGGAGGCCGCCTACCGGCTGATCGACGCGGTCCGCGCCGGTGAGCACGTCCGGCTGCTCGGCGGCTCGCGCTTCTCCGGCTCGTACTCGCTGACCTTCTCCACCGACGAGGAGGCCGTCTACGTGCTCGCCGACCGGGTGGTCGCCAGCATCTGACAACGGCTCACCAGCAGCAGCGCGCCGAAGGCCGGCCGGGTCACGGGGTTACCGACC
>NZ_JBHVET010000394.1:0-7712 GCF_042802135.1 Kitasatospora sp. NPDC057512 | reverse complement strand
GAACAGCAGCGGCTGGCCGGGGCCGCGAGCGACGCCCGGCAGGCCGAGCTGGAGGCCCGGCTCGCGGTGCGCACCCACGAGGAGCGGGTCCGCGCCCTGGCCGGCCGGGCCGACCAGCTGGACCGGGCCGCCCGCGCCGAGCGCGAGGCGCGCGCCCGGGCCGCCGAGCGCCGCCGGCGCGCCGAGCACGACGCCTCGGTGGCGAACGCCGTCGCGGCGGGCGCCCGGCAGCTGCTGGCCTGCCTGGAGGTGTCGCTGGCCCGCGCGGACGCCGGGCGGGCGGCCGTCGAGCAGGCGCGCGCCGAGCGCGAGCACGAGCTGCGCGAGCACCGGGAGCACGGCCGCGGGCTCAAGGAGGAGCTGGACAAGCTGGTCGACGCCGGGCACCGGGACGAGGTGCTGCGGGCCGAGAAGCGGCTGCGGATCGAGCAGCTGGAGGCCCGCGCGCTGGAGGAGTTCGGCATCGACGGCGGCGAACTGCTCGCCTCGTACGGGCCGGACCGGCCCGTCCCGCCGTCCACGCCCGAGGAGGGGACGGAACCGGGCGAGCCGTACCCGTACGTCCGGGCCGAGCAGGAGAAGCGGCTGCGGGCGGCCGAGAAGGCGTACCAGCAGCTCGGCAAGGTCAACCCGCTGGCGCTGGAGGAGTTCGCCGCGCTGGAGGAGCGCCACAGGTTCCTCGGCGAGCAGCTGGACGACCTCAAGCGCAGCCGGCGCGACCTGCTGGACATCGTCCGGGAGGTGGACCAGCGGGTCGAGCAGCTGTTCACCTCGGCGTACCACGACACCGCCGCCCAGTTCGAGGGCGTCTTCGCCCGGCTCTTCCCGGGCGGGGAGGGCCGGCTGGTGCTGACCGACCCGGAGGACATGCTCGCCACCGGGGTCGAGGTCGAGGCCCGGCCGCCGGGCAAGAAGGTCAAGCGGCTGTCCCTGCTGTCCGGCGGCGAGCGCTCGCTGACCGCGGTGGCGCTGCTGGTGGCGATCTTCAAGGCCCGGCCCAGCCCGTTCTACGTGATGGACGAGGTGGAGGCGGCGCTGGACGAGACCAACCTGCGCCGGCTGATCGGGATCATGGAGGAGCTGCGGGAGAGCTCCCAGCTGATCGTGATCACCCACCAGAAGCTCACCATGGAGTCGGCCGACGCCCTCTACGGCGTGACCATGAAGGGCGACGGCATCTCGCAGGTGATCAGCCAGCGGCTGCGCGAAGAGCACCGGGAGCGCCGGCCGCGGGCCGTACGAACCGCATCGGTGTAGGGCGGCTGCGGTCCATCCGGGCTCCGGTCGCGGATACTGGAGCGGTTATGGAATACGTGATCCTTGCCGTAGTCATCGCCGTGGTCGCCATCGGCGCGATCGCCGGCCTCGTCGTTTCCGGCAGACGACGCCAGCAGCTGCCCCCGAAGTCGCAGGCGCCGGTCATCACGGCGCCGAAGCCCACCCCGCAGGAGCCCCAGGTCGGCGAGGAGGCCGCGCCGCCGACCGAGGCGCCCCGACGCACCGTCGAGGAGGTGCAACTCCCGGAGGCCGAGGCGCCCGCCGAGGTCGAGGTCGCCGAGGTCGGGGCAGCCGAGGCCGAGGCGGCCCCGGCCATCGAGGTCCCCGAGCCCACCGCCGGCCGGCTGGTCCGGCTGCGCTCGCGGCTCTCCCGCTCGCAGAACTCGCTCGGCAAGGGCCTGCTCTCGCTGCTCTCCCGCGAGCACCTGGACGAGGACACCTGGGAGGAGATCGAGGAGACGCTGCTCACCGCGGACGTCGGCGTCGCCCCCACCCAGGAGCTGGTCGAGCGGCTGCGTACCCGGGTGAAGGTGCTCGGCACCCGTACGCCCGACGAGCTGCGCGCGCTGCTGCGCGAGGAGCTGGTCGAGCTGGTCGGCAAGGACGCCGACCGTGCCGTGCGCTCCACCAAGCACGAGGAGGGCCCGGCGGTGGTCCTGGTGGTCGGCGTCAACGGCGTCGGCAAGACCACCACGACCGGCAAGCTGGCCCGCGTCCTGGTCGCCGACGGCCGCACCGTGGTGCTCGGCGCCGCCGATACCTTCCGCGCCGCCGCCGCCGACCAGCTCCAGACCTGGGGCGAGCGGGTGGGCGCGCGCACCGTGCGCGGCCCGGAGGGCGGGGACCCGGCCTCGATCGCCTTCGACGCGGTCAAGGAGGGCATCGCCGAGGGTGCGGACACCGTGCTGATCGACACCGCCGGCCGCCTGCACACCAAGACCGGCCTGATGGACGAGCTGGGCAAGGTCAAGCGCGTCGTCGAGAAGCACGGCCCGGTGGACGAGGTGCTGCTGGTGCTGGACGCCACCACCGGCCAGAACGGTCTGATCCAGGCCCGGGTGTTCGCCGAGGTGGTCGACATCACCGGCATCGTGCTGACCAAGCTGGACGGCACCGCCAAGGGCGGCATCGTGGTCGCGGTCCAGCGCGAGCTGGGCGTGCCGGTCAAGCTGATCGGCCTGGGCGAGGGCGCGGACGACCTGGCTCCGTTCGAGCCGGGGGCGTTCGTGGACGCGCTGATCGGCGACTGACAGCCTCCGCGAAGCGTTCGATCAGGGAAGCGCACGAAGGGCCCGCCCCCACCGGGGGGCGGGCCCTTCCGCGTGTCGGCGCGGCCGGTCAGGAGGCCATCCAGGCCGGCTCGGCGGTGCGCTCGCGGCTGCGGTGGCAGGCGTAGGCGAGGGTGCCGAGCAGCAGCCGGGCCTCCGGCGGGCAGCCCGCGTTGTCGCGGGTGGGGCGGCGCAGCCAGCGGACCGGGCCGAGGCCGCCGAGGACGGTGGGCGGGGCGGCGACGTGGCCGCCCTCGCCGTGGCAGACCAGGTCGAGCGCGGCGTCGTCCCAGCCCATCCGGTACAGCAGGTCGGGCAGGCGCCGGGCGGTGCCGGCGGCGACCAGGAACTGGAGCCGGCCGGTGGGGGAGGCGAGCACCGGGCCCACCTGGGTGCCCATCCGCTCCAGCCGGACCAGGGCCTGGAGGCCGGCCGGCTCGGGGACGTCCAGGACGTCGAAGGCGCGGCCGGTGGGGAACAGCACCGCGCCCTCGGTACGGGCGGCGCGGGCCCGGCCGCCGCCCCGTACGGGGTGCAGGCCGGGCGCGGCGCAGCGGGGGGAGCCGCAGGGACAGCGGGGCGGGGCGCCGGCGCCGGCGACCGGGGTGCCGGTGGCCGGATCGCCGGTGACGACCGCCCAGCCCCAGCGGCCGGTGTACTCCGCGGCGGCCTGGGACGCGGTGACCTTGGTGCGGCGGCGCGCGCCCAGCGGTGCCAGCCGCAGGTGCCCCAGTCGAAGTTCGCCGAACAGGTTGTCCATGCCTCCCCCAACAGGTTCTTGTTGCCGATGGTTACGGGACGGTGACTGTGTGTTGATTGTCGGCCGTGTGGTGCGTAGTGCGGTGGCGGCGCGCAGCGCGTGGTGTGCGCCTGTTCCGGCGGTGCGCCTCGGGCGCCGCCTTGTGGGGGCGGCGCCGATGCCGGATCGTCGTGTTCGTGGGGCTGTCGCCGTCCCGAGTGGACGGTGAACTCGCCTGTGGCTGCGGTGGGTTGCGGGTTCCGCCGGGTCCATCGGGATGAGCCGGGGGACTTGGCGGCCCGCATATGCCGGGCCGTCGGGACTCCCTAAGTGAAGCGTGTGCCCCCGGGCTTCGGTTCACTCCTGGGGGTGGCGAAAGGTGGCGTTTCGCCAGGGGCGCTCCCACGGGCCCCTCGCGGGGCATTACGTTCAGCGTGCGGATGTCGTCGAGGAGTCTGTCCCGGGCCGTCGGGCAACGGGAGTTGGGAATCTGACGGATCGTCCGCAACGATGGCACACCAGTGCGAGGGCGCTGCGGTACGGCGGCGCCGCGGCACCTCAGGCACGGCACGTTGGCAAGAGCCCGCAACCGTCGGGCGGTCACGATCGGGGGCCCCGCTAGGGGCCGGGCGGGATGGGGACGTTACCCATGGCAGAGAAGCAACCGAATGAGAAGCTGACCACGTGGTTCGCCCGCAGTGGCTGGTCCAAGGGCGAGTTGGCCCGCCAGGTCAACCGCAAGGCCCGGCAGATCGGCGCCCACCACGTGTCCACCGACACCTCCCGGGTGCGCCGCTGGCTCGACGGCGAGCAGCCCCGCGAGCCGATTCCCAAGATCATGTCGGAACTCTTCTCCGAGCGGTTCGGCTCGGTGGTCTCGATCGAGGACCTCGGCCTGCGCGCCGCGATCCCGGTCTCCACCGTGGGCGGCGGCGTCGACCTGCCGTGGAGCGGCCAGCAGACCGTCCAGCTGATCAGCGACTACTCCCGCAGCGACCTCATGCTCAACCGCCGGGGCTTCCTCGGCACCTCACTGGCGCTGACCGCGGGCGCCGCGCTGATCGAGCCGATGCAGCGCTGGCTCGCCCCCGGCCCGAGCGGCGTCCCCACCCCGATCCTCACCGCGGCCAACGGCGGCGAGGCGTTCACCGGCCGGCTCTCCGAACCCGAGCTCGAACTGCTGGAGCAGACCACGGTCATGTTCCGGCAGTGGGACGCCCAGAACGGCGGCGGGCTGCGCCGCAAGGCCGTCGTCGGCCAGCTGCACGAGGTCACCGACCTGCTCCAGGAGACGTACAGCGAGGACACCACCAAGCGGCTGTTCCGGCTCACCGCCGAACTCGCCCACCTGGCCGGGTGGATGTCGTACGACGTCGGGATGCACCCGAGCGCGCAGAAGTACTACGTGCTCGCCCTGCACGCGGCCAAGGAGGCCGGCGACCGCCCGTTCGGCGCGCTGATCCTCACCGACATGAGCCGCCAGATGATCCACCTCAACCGGGGCGAGGACGCCCTGGAGCTCATCCACCTGGCCCAGTACGGCAGCCGCGACGCCGCCACCCCGCGCCAGCAGTCCCTGCTGTACGCGATGGAGGCGCGCGCCTACGCCACCATCGGCGAGGTCAACCGCTGCGCCCGGGCGATCCGGCTGGCCGAGGACACCTTCACCGACATCCGGGACGGGGACCAGGACCCGGACTGGCTGAAGTTCTTCTCGCCGGCCGAGCTGAACGCCGAGAACGCCCACTCCTTCCGCGACCTCGCGTACCACTCGGACAACGCCGAGCTGTACGCCTCGCTGTCCGCGCCGGTGATGGAGACCGCGGTCGACCTGTTCCGCCAGGACGCCGACCACGTGCGCTCGTACGCCTTCAACCTGATCGGCATGGCCAGCGTCCACCTGCTGCAGAAGGAGGCCGAGCAGGCGGTGGTGATGGCCGAGCAGGCGGTGGACATCGCCACCAAGGTGCGCTCGGAGCGACTGAACTCCCGGGTGCGCAAGACCACGGAGGCCGCGTCGGCCCGGTTCAAGGGTGTGGACGCGGTGAGCCGGCTCAAGGAGCGGGTGGTCCAGGACATCCCGGAGTTCGTCTCGGTGGTCTGACCGGAGGTCCACCCGAGGCCCGCCCGAGGGCCGTTCGGGGGCCGTTCGAGGGAAGAAGCTCCACCGACCGTGGCGGCCGCCGCCGTCACGGTCGGTGGCATGTCCGGCGTCCGACGGCCGGGCCCGGCCGGGCCGCGGCGGCCGCGGTTCACGCAGCCGTAACCCGCGCGTCGCACGCGTCACGGCGGTGAAACAACCGGCCGCACTGGCCGAAACCAGCCTTCGGCACGCTCCTCCTCAACGCCGACGCCCCGGGTGGCACCACGGGACGGGTCCCCGGGTGCGGATCGGCCTGGACGCAGAGGAGACGCCGATGCCGGACGGCTTCAGTGCGGGCGACACCGCCTTCGTACTCATCAGTGCGGCCCTGGTCATGCTGATGACCCCAGGGCTGGCCTTCTTCTACGGGGGCATGGTCAGGGCCAAGAGCACGCTGAACATGCTGGCGATGAGCTTCCTCTCGCTCGGCATCGTCAGCGTGCTGTGGGTCCTCTACGGCTACTCGCTCAGCTTCGGGTCCGACTCCTTCGCCGGCCTGATCGGCAACCTGGACCACCTCGGGATGCGCGGCCTCGGCCTCGACGAGCTGACCGGCTCCATCCCGGTCACCGCCTTCGCGCTGTTCCAGCTGATGTTCGCGGTCATCACCCCGGCGCTGATCAGCGGCGCCGTCGCGGACCGGGCGAGATTCGCCGCCTGGGGCCTGTTCATCGCGCTCTGGGTGACGGTCGTCTACTTCCCGGTCGCGCACTGGGTGTTCTTCTTCGACGGCGGCCACGGCGGCTGGCTGGGCGACCGCAACGGCGTGATCGACTTCGCGGGCGGGACGGCCGTGCACATCAACGCGGGCGTCGCCGGCCTCGCGCTCTGCCTGGTGCTGGGCAAGCGGATCGGCTTCAAGAAGGACCCGATGCGCCCGCACAGCCTGCCGCTGGTGATGCTCGGCTCCGGGCTGCTCTGGTTCGGCTGGTTCGGCTTCAACGCGGGCTCGGCGCTGGCCGCCAACGGCGTGGCCGCGATGGCCATGGTGAACACCCAGGTCGCCACCGGCGCGGCGCTGGTCGGCTGGCTGGTCTACGAGCGGTTCAGGCACGGCGCCTTCACCACGCTGGGCGCCGCCTCCGGCGCGGTGGCCGGACTGGTGGCGATCACCCCGGCCTGCGGCTCGGTCAGCCCGCTCGGCGCGGTGGCGATCGGACTGGTCGCGGGCGCGGTCTGCTGCGCCGCCGTCTCGCTCAAGTACCGCTGGGGCTTCGACGACTCCCTCGACGTGGTGGGCGTGCACGCGGTCGGCGGGGCGGTCGGCTCGCTGCTGGTCGGCCTGTTCGCCACCGGCGGGGTCGGCCAGGATGTCAAGGGCCTGTTCTACGGGGGTGGGTTCGGCCAGCTGGGCAAGCAGGCGATGGGCGTGGCGGTGGTCGCGGCGTACTCCTTCGTGCTGTCCTGGCTGCTGGCCAAGGCGGTCGACCGGCTGGTCGGCTTCCGGGTCTCCGGCGAGGTCGAGACGGCCGGCATCGACCAGGCCGAACACGCCGAGTCCGCCTACGATTTCAGCGCCGTGGGGGCGGGGCTGGCCCGGGCCCTGCCGGGCCTGGCCGCCGCCGCCGCGACGTCCGCCGCCGAACGGTCCGCCGAGCGGTCCGCCGAACGGACCGGAGCCGCGGAACCCGCCGCCGCGAAGCCCGCCGTGCAGCCCGCCGAGAAGAGGACCGAGGTCGACGCCCGATGAAGCTCATCACCGCCGTGATCAAGCCGTACCGACTGGACGAGGTGAAGTCCGCCCTCCAGGCCTTCGGGGTGCACGGCCTCACCGTCACCGAGGCCAGCGGCTACGGCCGCCAGCGCGGCCACACCGAGGTGTACCGGGGGGCCGAGTACACCGTGGACCTGGTACCGAAGGTCAGGATCGAGGTCCTGGTCGAGGACGAGGACGCCGAGGACCTGATCGACGTCCTGGTCAAGGCCGCCCGGACCGGGAAGATCGGCGACGGCAAGGTGTGGAGCGTGCCGGTCGACACCGCCGTACGGGTCCGCACCGGCGAACGCGGCCCGGACGCCCTGTAGCCCTGTAGCCCGGGAGCCGGCCGCCCCGCGCCGGACGGCGGGCCCGTTCACCCGGGAGGGTGCGGGTCCGCCCGGCGGCGTACCGGCGTCTCCGGAGCGGCCCCTCCGGACCGGCGGACCCGCGGCCGGGACGGTTCACCAGCACGACGGACGGGACCCACGCGCATGACCACCGAGACCAGCCCCTCCGACCCCGTCGACCCCTCCGACCCCGGCGGCCGGGCCGCCGCCCGGGCCGCGCTGCTCGCCGCCCCCGGCC
>NZ_JBHVET010000393.1:0-7722 GCF_042802135.1 Kitasatospora sp. NPDC057512 | reverse complement strand
CCCGTGGACGGCGCCCCGCGCACCGACCACCCGCGCACCACCGACCGGCGCACCGACCGGCCGCGCGCCGCCGACTGACCCCGGATCACCCGGTCGGCCGCCAACTCGGGCAGGTCGGCCGCCGCGCTGCTCGAATGTGAGACGAGCCCTGCCCACTCGGCGTCAGAGCGGGCCCGTCCACCCCCGGGAGCGCGCGTGTCCTCAGTCAACAGCCAACGGGCGGCCGGCGAGGCCCACCTCGGCCACGTGGTGTTCATCTCGGCGGCCGCCGCCATGGGCGGCTTCCTGTTCGGCTACGACAGCGCGGTGATCAACGGTGCCGTGACGGGCATCCAGAAGCACTTCGGGGTCGGCCACGGCACCACCGCCTTCGTGGTGGCGATCGCACTGCTCGGCTCGGCGGTGGGCGCGGTGATCGCCGGCCGGCTCGCCGACCGCCTCGGCCGGGTCCGCACGATGCTGCTGGCCGCCGTCCTGTTCGCGGCCAGCGGCATCGGCTCGATGTTCCCGCCGAACATCGAGACCCTCGCCACCTGGCGCGTGGTCGGCGGCATCGCGATCGGCATCGCCTCGGTGATCGCCCCGACCTACATCGCCGAGGTCGCCCCGACCGCGTACCGCGGCCGGCTCGCCTCCTTCCAGCAGATGGCGATCGTGCTCGGCATCACCGTCTCCCAGCTCGCCAACTGGGCGCTCAACCAGGCCGCCGGCGGCGAGTCCACCAACCACCTCGGCGGCATCCAGGCCTGGCAGTGGATGCTCGGTGTCGAGGCGATCCCCGCCCTGGTGTACGGGCTGATGGCGCTCGCCATCCCGGAGTCGCCGCGCTTCCTGATCGCCGACCACCGCGAGGAGCAGGCCCGCAAGGTGCTGGTCGAGGTCGAGGGCGAGGGCGTGGACCTGGACTCCCGGGTCGCGGAGATCCGCTCGGTGCTGGAGTCCAGCCGCAAGCCCCGGCTCAAGGACCTGATGGGCGGCCGCTTCGGCCTGCTGCCGATCGTCTGGGTCGGCATCGGCGCCTCGGTGTTCCAGCAGTTCGTCGGCATCAACGTGATCTTCTACTACTCGTCCCTGCTGTGGCAGTCCGTCGGCATCAACGAGTCCAACTCGCTGCTGATCAGCCTCTCCACCTCGATCATCAACGTGATCGGCACGGTGATCGCGATGGCCCTGGTGGACCGGATCGGCCGCAAGCCGCTCGCCCTGGCCGGCTCGATCGGCATGGCCGCCGCACTGGGCACCGCCGCCTGGGCGTTCTCCTACCGGCAGGGCACCGGCGACACCGCCACCCTGGACAACACCCACGCCACCGTCGCCCTGGTCGCCGCGCACGTCTTCGTGCTCTGCTTCGCCTTCTCCTGGGGCGTGGTGGTCTGGGTCCTGCTCGGCGAGATGTTCCCCAACCGGATCCGCGCGCTGGCCCTGTCCGTCGCCGCCTCGGCGCAGTGGATCGCCAACTGGGCGATCACCGTCAGCTTCCCGGACCTCGCCGACTGGAACCTCTCCGCCACGTACGTCATCTACGCGGCCTTCGCGCTGCTCTCCATCCCGTTCGTGGCCTTCTGCATCAAGGAGACCAAGGGACGCGCCCTGGAGGAGATGGGCTGACCCGGACCGCCCCGCCGAACTCCCGCCGCTCGCGGCCCGACCCACCGAGAGGAAGCCATGCCTGACCAGGGCGGCTCCCGGCAGAACGTCACCTTCCCGAGCAACGGCCGTACCGCGCACGGCTACCTGGCCCGCCCACCGCAGGGCGTCGGGCCGGGCCTGGTGGTGGTGCAGGAGTGGTGGGGCCTCACCTCGCACATCGCCGACATGGCCGACCGCTTCGCCGCCGAGGGCTTCACCGTCCTCGCCCCCGACCTGTTCGGCGGCGCCACCACCCACGACGGCGCCGAGGCGGCCCGGTTCCGGCGCGAGCTGCCGGTCGACCGGGCGGTGGAGGACCTGGCCGGGGCGGTCGACCACCTGCTGGCGCTGGACGGCGTGGTCGGCGACGCGGTCGGCGTGGTCGGCTTCTGCATGGGCGGCGGCTTCGCCCTGCTGCTGGCCGCCCGGGCCGGCGACCGGGTGGCCGCCGCGGTCCCGTTCTACGGCCTGCCGCCCGACCCGGACTTCGACTACCGCGGCCTGACCGCCCACGTGCTCGGCCACTTCGGCGAGCTGGACGGCTCGATCCCGATGGCCGCCGTGGACGAGGCGGCGATCCGGATCGGCGAGGCCACCGACGTCCGCCCGGAGATCCACTTCTACCCGGCCGGGCACGCCTTCATGAACGACGAGAACCTGATCGGCACCTACGACCCGCTCCAGGCCCGGATCGCCTGGCGCCGCACCGTCACGTTCCTCTGGGGCCACCTCGGCTGACGGGACCGGCACAACCGACAGGGCCGCCGATCTCGGCTCACGGGCCGGCCTCGGCCGAAACCCCACCCTCCCGGCGCCCCGGTACGAAAACCGGATGGACACCCGTACGACCCCACGGCATAGTCTCCGGGTGCCGACCCCACCCTCACGCCGCTTCGCCTGGGCGAGCCGCAACTTCCGCATCCAGACCGCCGCCACCGTGGTCAGCGGCCTCGGCAACGCCGGCGCCCCCATCGCCACCGCCTTCGCCGTGCTCGGCACCGGCGGCACCACCACCGAGGTCGGCTACGTCACCGCCGCCCGGCTGGTGCCCACCGTCCTGCTGATGGTGGTCGGCGGCACCCTCGCCGACCGGCTGCCGCGCCACCTGATCATGGTCGCCGCCAACGTCTTCAGCGGGGTCTCCCAGGCCGTCCTGGCCGCCCTGGTGCTGACCGGGGACGTCCGGCTCTGGCAGATGCTGGCGCTCTCCGCGGCCGGCGGGGCCGGCTACGCCCTCTACTCCCCCGCCTCCGGCGGCATGATCATGCAGGCCGTCCCCCAGGAGCACGCCGCCCGCGCGTTCGCGGTCTTCCGGATGGGCCTCAACGCCTCCCAGATCGGCGGCGCCGCCCTCGGCGGGGCGCTCACCGCCCTCGTCGGCCCGGGCTGGGTGCTCGCCCTGGACGCCCTGTGCTTCCTGGTCGCCGCCGCCCTCCGCTTCTTCCTGGAGCCGGAGAAGGCCCCCGCGTCCTCCGGCACCGGCATGCTGCGCGACCTGCGCGAGGGCTGGCGGGAGTTCGCCTCCCGCCGCTGGCTCTGGGTGATCGTGCTCCAGTTCTCGGTGCTGGTCGCCTGCATCAACGCGGTGGAGTCGGTGTACGGGCCGACCGCCGCCAAGGAGCGGCTCGGCGGGGCGGGCGCCTGGGGCCTGGCGATGGCCGCCTACGGCGTCGGCCTGGTGGCCACCGGTGTGCTGATGACGCGCTGGCGGCCCCGCCGGATCCTGCTGGTCGGCAACTGGGGGGTCTTCCTGTTCGGCGTGCCCGCCCTGGCCCTCGCCGCCGAGGTGCCGCTGCCGCTGCTGGTCGTCGCGATGTTCCTGTCCGGTGTCGGCGTCACCGTCTTCGGCGTCAACTGGATGGTCGCGCTCCAGCAGGAGATACCCGAGGAGATGTTCTCCCGGGTCACCGCGTACGACGAACTCGGCTCCTACTCGCTGGCCCCGGTCGGCACCGCGCTGGCCGGCCCCGCCGCCGTGGCGCTCGGCCTGTCGGGCGCGCTCTGGGCGTGCGCCGCCGCCTGCCTGGTGCTCAGCGCGGTCGTCCTGCTGGACCCGCAGGTGCGCCGGCTGAGCCGTCGGGGCACGACGGACGCACCGGTGCCCGTCAGCCAGCCCGCGCCCGCTCCGTGAGCCCCCTGTGCGCCCCGCGTGCGCCCGCCCGTGGGCAACCGGAGGTGCGCGGGTGACGTCCGAAGTGTCAGGAAACACCACCGTCTCCGAGGGGCCACGGGTGCCGAAGCCACTGCTGTTCCTGGACGTCGACGGCGTCCTCAACCCGGTCCGCCCCCACCCGGACGCCGGGTTCGACACCCACACCCTGTTCGGCTACACCGTCCTGCTGTCCGCCCGGCACGGCGCCTGGCTGCGCGAGCTCGCCGGAACGTACGACCTGGTCTGGGCGACGACGTGGGAGGAGAACGCGAACACCCACATCGCCCCGGCGATCGGCCTGGACCCGCTCCCGGTGGTCACCTTCACCGGCTACGTCCCGCAGCCCGGCGACCCGCGCGTCCCGCTGATGGAGCTGTTCTCCGCCGCCAAGTGGGCCCCGCTGCTGCGCTACGCCGCCGGCCGGCCGTTCGCCTGGGTGGACGACGTCATCCCGCCGCGGCTGGTCCGCCGCGCCCAGTTGCGCCGGGACCGCCTGCTGCTGCCCGTCGACCCCGGCGAGGGCCTGGAACGCCGGCACGTCGACCGGCTGCTCGCCCGTCCGCCGCGCGGCCGGGCGCAGTCGCTCAAGGGGTCGGCAGCCAGCTGACGTGCCCGGCCAGCAGCGCGTACCCGACGAAGGCCACCGTGTCGATCAGCGCGTGCGCCACCACCAGCGGCATCACCCGCCCCCAGCGCCGGTACAGCAGGCAGAACACCACGCCCATCACCATGTTGCCGACCAGCCCGCCGACCCCCTGGTAGAGGTGGTACGAGCCGCGCAGCACCGAACTCGCCGCCACCGCCGCCGGCCAGGACCACCCCACCTGCCCCACCCGGCGCAGCAGGTAGCCGAGGACGACGACCTCCTCCAGGATCGCGTTCTGCCAGGCCGACAGCAGCAGCACCGGCACCCGCCACCACACGTCCGGCAGCCCGGACGGCGCCACCGTCAGGTTGTACCCGGCCGCCTGCGAGGCCAGGTAGAGCGCCAGCCCCGACCCGCCGATCGCGGCCGCGACGGCGGCGCCCCGCCCCAGGTCGCGCAGCTTCTGCCCGAGGTCGAAGCCCAACACCCGCAGCGCGACGCCCTCGCGCACCAGCAGGTACCCGACCAGCACGACCGGCATCAGCCCGCGCCCGATGTAGTACAGCTGCCACACCAGGTCCAGCCAGGGCCGCCCGGGCGCCCGCGAGCCGTTCAGCGTGGCGACCTGCTGGCCGAGCTTGAGCGGTTCGGTGAGCGAGCCGGTGAAGCTGATCAGCGCGCTGATCCCACTGGCCCCGAGGGAGAGGCCGAGGACGATCAGCAGCTCCGCGCCGAACAGCCGACGGGTGGGCTTCGCGGTCTCCGGCGCGGTCGGGACGGTGGTCACGGGGGCTCCAGCGGACGGGCGGTCGCTCCGGCCGTCGGCCGACCGCCGGAGCGATCATCCTGACACAGCCGCCGGACCGCCCCGACGGGGAGGGCTCAGCCCACCGGCCAGGTGTGCACCGGCTCGCCGCCGCGCATGAGTTCGGCGTAGCGCCTGGTCATCGCCGCGAGCGCGGCAGGCCGGTCCATCCCGTACTGCTCGCGCAGCCGGTGGAAGGTCGCGGTCTGCCAGGACGCGCCGTTGGTGCGGCGCAGGCAGCGCTGTTCGATGATGCCCAGGTAGCGGTCCCGGTCGGCGGGCTCCACGCCCCACTCGTCCAGCCCCTGGTAGGCCATCGGCAGCAGCTCGTTGAGCACCAGGTCGACCGCGGACACGGTCTGCAGCCCGCCGCCGCGACCGGCCCGCCCCGAGCGCGGCCACTGGAACACCGCGTCGATGCCGTACCGGGCGCCCTGCTGGAAGTTCTCGTCCGCCCGCTCGAACGGCAGCCGGGTCCAGATCGGCCGGGGCTGCTCGGCCAGCACCCGCACCAGTCCGTAGTAGAAGGCGGCGTTGGCGAGCGTGTCGGCCACCGTCGGCCCGGCCGGCAGCGCCCGGTTCTCCACCCTCAGGTGCGCCACCCCGCCCGCGATGTCGTACACCGGGCGGTTCCAGCGGTAGATGGTGCCGTTGTGCAGCCGCATCTCGGCGAGCCTGGGCGCGCCGCCGGAGGCCAGCACCTTCATCGGGTCCTCGTCGTCGCAGATCGGCAGCAGCGCGGGGAAGTACCGCAGGTTCTCCTCGAACAGGTCGTACGCCGAGTCCACCCAGCGCTCGCCGAACCAGGTGATCGGGCGCACGCCCTGGGCCTTGAGCTCCGCCGTGCGGGTGTCACAGGCCTGCTGGAAGAGCACCGGACGGGTCTCCCGCCACAGCTCCCGCCCGAACAGGAAGGGCGAGTTGGCGCCGAGCGCGAGCTGCGGCCCGCAGATCGCCTGGGCCGCGTTCCACACCGAGGAGAACCGCTGCGGGGTCACCTGGAGGTGCAGCTGGAGCGAGGTGGCGGCGGCCTCGGCCACCATGGTGATCGACTCCAGCTGGAGGTGCTCGACCCCCTCGATGTCCAGCGCGATGTCCTCCCCGCGGGCGGCCAGGATCTGGTCGCTGAGCAGGCTGTACCGCTGGTTGTGGCTCATCGCGTCCAGCCCGGTGTGGGCGTGCTCCAGGGTCGGCAGGATGCCCACCATGACGATCCGGGCGCCCGCCTCGGCCGCCTGCCGGTCGGCGTAGCGCAACCCGGTGTCGATCTCCTCGCGCAGCTCCTCGAACACGTGCCCGCAGAGCCGGTGCGGCGTGATGTTGACCTCGATGTTGAACCGGCCCAGCTCGGTCTGGAAGTCGCTGGAGCCGATCGCGCTCAGCACCTGCGCGTTGTTCATGGCCGGCAGGCCCTGCTCGTCGGCCAGGTTGAGCTCGATCTCCAGGCCCATCACCGCCCGCGGCCGGTCGAAGCGGTCCTCCCGGATCATCCGTCCGAGCACGTCCAGACACGTGTGGAGCTTGCGCCGGTAGAGCTGCCGGTCCGCCAGTTCCGCCCGAGTCGCCACGACCTTCTCGCCCACGGTCCCCTCCTCCAGAGCCACCCCGTCGAGCACCCGGTCGACCGACCGTGCAAGCATGATGCCCACCGCGAAGATCGATACCCGAACGTGCGTACTGGCTTGCAATGCAAGGCATCTGACGGAAAATCAGACGAACTGTGGACTTGCCCGACACCACAGCCTGTGATAAACAGATCACCCTGCGCACCTGTTCGAATTCGCACAGCGCTCCGGCCGGTCCGCCTCGCCCCGAAAGCCCTCGTCGAGGCGGCGACCGCGCCGGCACCGCGATCCTGCACAACCGGACACGGCCCGGCCCCGTCACCGACGACGCGTCGCCCCGCCACGCCGGTATGCCGCACTCGCACGCCGATCTCGCTTGGAGAGGCGGACCCCGCCATGACTCTGCAAACCCCCCAGCCCCCGCCGAGCGCCCTGCGCGCCGTCCTGGGCGCGCTCGACTCGGAGACCGCGCTGCGCCAGCCCGCCGCCGCAGCACTGCGCCATCCGACCGGCCCACTGCTCCCCGCCCACCCGCTCGCGGTGCACGTCCTGAACGGCCCGCGCCCGGAGCTCCCGGCCGCCCGCCGCACCGGCTGGCGCTTCCTGATCAAGGACGGCGCCGAGGTGGCCGCCGCCGCCGAGGTGGTGCAGAGCGCCGAGGGCCACAGCTTCTCCCACTTCACCGCCGGCCCCTACCTCGACTCGACGGTCCGGGCGCTGCGCGAGGCCTGGCAGCTCGCCCAGGCCTCCCGGACCCGCCGGCAGCCCCGGCTGCTGACCTTCCCCGGCCAGTACGCGACGGCGCTCTGGCTGCACAGCCCCGACGCCGACCCGGACGGCGACCTCCTGATCCCGCTGGCCCCGGCCCCGCTCGGCGTCACCGCGCACCGCGCCCGGCCGGCCGCCGAACTGCTGCCGCTGCTCGCCCGCGCCCCGCTCGCCGGGCCGCTGCTGCTCGGCACCTCCTGACCCGTCGACACCCCAC
>NZ_JBHVET010000392.1:0-7740 GCF_042802135.1 Kitasatospora sp. NPDC057512 | reverse complement strand
GGAGTGTGCACTCCCGGGGCCGCTGTGGTCCCTGTCCTGAACCCGCCCGACACCCGCCCGGACGTGCCCGAACCGTCCGCCCCGCCCTCGCCGACGGGCCGCGGGGCTACCGCCCCCGGTGGTCGACCGAGCGGTCGACCATCGCACGGGCGTTCGCCCGACGGGGTGTCACTCCGCGGGGGCGCCGGCCTCGACCGGAGCGCCGGAGCGCCCGGCCGGCTCCGCCTCGCCCGCCCCGCCCGGCCTGGGCGCCGGCCGGGCCGACTCGGCGTGCAGTTCGACGGTGGTCTCCACGGCGACCACCACCTGCTCGCCCGAGCGCTGCCCGGCCCGGATCGAGTCGATCCTGGCCAGCACCTTGCTGCGCAGGTCGGTCGGGGTGTCGTCGCACCCGCAGGAACGCTTGATCAACGCCTTGATCGCCTGCTCCAGCCCGTACTGCTTCAGGCAGGGTGAGCACTCCTCGAAGTGCACCCGCAACTTGGCGCAGTCGCCCTCGGCCATCTCGTTGTCGAGGAATTCATAGAGGTGGTCGAGGACCTCGCCACACTCGGTTTCGTGCGGATCGCCGCAGCTCATGAGCCCGAGCCCTTCGCTTCCTGCCCTGCCCCGCTGCCGGCCGGGACGAGCCCGCGCTCACGGGCGTAATCCTCCAGCATGCCGCGCAGCTGACGGCGGCCGCGGTGCAGCCGGGACATCACCGTACCGATCGGAGTACCCATGATGTCCGCGATCTCCTTGTACGCAAAGCCTTCTACGTCCGCGAGATAGACGGCGATCCGGAATTCCTCCGGGATGGCCTGGAGCGCGTCCTTCACATCGCTGTCGGGGAGGTGGTCGAGCGCCTGGGTCTCGGCCGAGCGCAGACCGGTCGACATGTGCGACTCGGCCCGGGCCAGCTGCCAGTCCTCGATCTCCTCCGCCGCGGTGCGCTGGGGCTCCCGCTGCTTCTTGCGGTACGAGTTGATGAACGTGTTGGTGAGGATGCGGTACAGCCAGGCCTTGAGGTTCGTCCCCTCGCGGAACTGGTGGAAGGACGCGTACGCCTTCGCGAACGCCTCCTGGAGCAGGTCCTCCGCGTCGGCCGGGTTGCGCGTCATGCGCAGCGCCGCCGAGTACATCGGATCCAGGTAGCCCAGGGCGTCGCGCTCGAAGCGCTCCCGCCGGGCCTCCTCGCTCTCCTCCGCCGACACCCGGTAGGTGTCCTCACCGATCGCCTCGGCCAGCTCCTCACCGGTGAGCGCCTCGCCCGCGGGCAGGGCGTCGCCCGGGCCACGGCCCGGATCGGCCTCGTGCTCGGTCCCGACGACCGGACCCACCTCCTCGGCATGACGGGCACGGCCCACGGCGGGCCGCCCAGAAATGGAGGATATAGGGCTGACGGGCTTCTCGCCCGCGTCGAGCCAGTCCGACCAGGAGGGGGCGAACGCCGCGGTGGCCTCGCGCTCCTCAGGCCGTTCGGGGCACGCGATCGAACCCATCTGCCCTGCCTCTCACCGGTGACTCCTGCTGACGGAGACGACAACCACACGCGTCCCGCCCGCATTCCCGTCCCCAGCCGCCATTCACTCGCACGAGTGAGCGAACGGAAACTCCCTGCTCACGGCCCCGGAGCCGGAGCCGGACCGCCCCACGGCCTCACACCAGCCGCAGCACCCAGTCCCCCACCGCCGAGCAGATCAGGTCCAGCACCTCGTCCTGCCCCACCGGCGCCCGCTTGGGCACCTCGAAGCCGTGGCTGCCGTACGGCACCGCCACCAGCTCGTGCCCCTCCGGCAGCTCCGGGAACTCCACCGGCCCGCCGAACGGGTCCGCCGCGCTCTGCACCACCAGCGTCGGCAGCCCGGACTCCAGCAACTCCTCGGCCCGGCTCTTCTCCGGCCTGCCCGGCGGGTGCAGCGGGAACGCCAGCGCCACCACCCCGACCGCCCCGGTCGCCGCGCCCGTCCGGCAGGCCACCCGCGCCCCCGCGCTGCGCCCGCCGACCACCAGCGGCAGCCCCTGACCGGCCAGCCGCTCGGCCACCGGCCGCCAGCCCAGGTCCAGCGTCTTCGGCGCCGGGCCCAGCTTCCGGCCCGCCACCCGCCAGGGCTGCTCGACCAGGGCCACGGTGATCCCCCGGGCCGGCAGCTTCGCGGCCAGCGCCACCAGGTCCCGGGCCTCGATCCCGCCGCCCGCGCCGTGGCCGAGCGCCAGGACGGCCACCGGCTTCGCGGCCCGGTGGTAGCTGATCCGGGCCTCCCCGGCCTCGGTGGGGACCGCTTCGGTGCGGACCGGTTCGGTGGTGCTCATCTCGACGTCTCCCGGAACGTTCGCAAAAGATCGGAACAGGCGGCTCAGAACAGGGTGGTCTCGTACTCGGGCTCGGCCCACGGCTCCTTGAGCTCCGGGCCGTTGTTGCGGATGCTGCCGACCGCCGGCGACACCGGGGTGGCCACCAGCGCGCCCGGCGGCGGGGGTATCAGCAGCCGGCGCAGCCCGTCCGGGTCGGTCAGCCGCGGGTCCAGCCACTCGTCCCAGTCCCGCCGGTCCAGGAACAGCGGCATCCGCTCGTGGATCGGCGCCAGCACCTCCTCGGCGTCCGTGGTGACGATCGTGAACGTCACCAGCCAGGCCTCCGGGTGCCCGGGCGGCACCGCCCGGTTGCGCCAGAACTCGTACAGCCCGGCCAGCGCCAGCGGGGCGCCGTCCGCCCGGGAGACGAAGTACGGCTTCTTGCGGGCCTTGCCGCGCTCCCCCGGGACCGTCTGCCACTCGTAGTAGCCGTCCACCGGCAGGATGCACCGGCGCGCGGCGAAGGCCTGCCGGTACGAGGGCTTCTCGTGCACCGTGTCCGACCGGGCGTTGATCATCTTCACCGCCGTCTCGGCGGAGTTCGACCACTGCGGCACCAGCCCCCAGCGCAGCACCCGCAGCTGGCGCACCGGCCGCGGCCGCTCCCTGCCCAGCCGCTCCAGCACCACGAACGCGCTGTTGGTCGGCGCGACGTTCCAGTTCGGGTCCAGGGTCTCCTCGGGGTCCCAGTGCTCGACGTCGAACAGCTCGACGACGTCCTCGGGCTTGCTGCTGGCTGCGAACCGACCGCACATGCGGGCCAGCTTGCCATGCCGCCGCTCCTCAGGACCTGTTCATCCCCGGACCAGAACCACCCCCTGCCTCCCGCCCGTCCCCGCATGGGAGGCTGCCCCGAACGGCCCACACGGCGGCCCGGTACGACGGACGGAGGCGGAGAGACCCCGATGAACGCGAACGACCAGACCCTCGGCGACCTGTGGAACCAGGTGACCGGCACCCAGGCCGCCCCACCCGGCTGGCTGGTCCTGGCCACCGGCGCCGCCGCCCTGCTCACCGTCCTGGCCCGCCCGCTCTGGCACGTCGCCCGCAACGCCGTGACCATCGCCCACGAGGGCGGCCACGGCCTGATCGCCCTGGTCACCGGCCGCAAACTGGCCGGCATCCGGCTGCACTCGGACACCTCCGGGCTCACCCTCTCCTACGGCCGCCCCACCGGCCCCGGCATGGTCCTCACCGCCGCCGCCGGCTACACCGCCCCCGCCCTGCTCGGCCTCGGCTGCGCCGCCCTGCTCGCCGCCGACCGGATCACCCTGCTGCTCTGGCTGGCGATCGTGCTGCTGCTCGCCCTGCTCCTGCGCATCCGCAACGCCTTCGGCTTCCTCACCGTGCTGGTCGCCGGCGGCGCCTTCTTCCTGGTCTCCTGGTTCGGCAGCGCCGAGGTCCAGGCCGGCTTCGCCTACCTCGGCTGCTGGTTCCTGCTCCTCGGCGCCGTCCGCCCCGTCCTGGAGCTCCAGCACCAGCGCCGGATCGGCTGGGCCCGCGACTCCGACGCCGACCAGCTCGCCCGGCTCACCCACGTCCCCGCCCTCGCCTGGGTCACCGTCTTCCTGCTCGTCGCCCTCGCCTGCCTCGCCCTCGGCGCCGCCTGGCTGCTCCAGCCCCTGCAGTGAGCCCGCCGGGCCTCCCGCCGTCCGAGCGCCGAGACTGTTCCCGTACGGCCCCTAGACTTGCCCCATGACCGAGACCCTGTGGCCCGCCCCCGTCGCGACCAGCCCCGTCGACGCCACCGTCACCATCCCCGGCTCCAAGTCGGTCACCAACCGGGCCCTGGTGCTGGCGGCCCTCGCCGACGGGCCTGGCTGGGTGCGGCGTCCGCTGCGCAGCCGCGACTCCCAGCTGATGGCCGACGGCCTGCGCGCCCTCGGGGTCACCATCGAGGAGAAGGTCAACAACGACTCCGGCGGCACCGGCGGCGGCGAGGCCTGGCGGGTCATCCCCGCCCCCGCGCTGCTCGGCCCCGCCTCGGTCGACGTCGGCAACGCCGGCACCGTGATGCGCTTCCTGCCCCCGCTGGCCGTCCTGGCCGACGGCCCGGTGCACTTCGACGGCGACCCGCGCTGCTACGAGCGCCCCCAGCACGGCGTGATCAACGCCCTGCGCGCGCTCGGCGCCCGGATCGAGGACGGCGGCCGCGGCGCCTTCCCGTTGACCGTGCACGGCACCGGCTCGCTGGACGGCGGCCCGGTCGAGCTGGACGCCTCCTCCTCGTCCCAGTTCGTCTCCGCCCTGCTGCTCTCCGGCGCCCGCTACAACCACGGCATCGAGGTCCGCCACGTCGGCGGCCCGGTCCCGTCGCTGCCGCACATCCGGATGACCGTGGAGATGCTGCGGCTGGCCGGCGCCCAGGTCGACGCCCCCGAGGACGGCGGCGAGAAGGACGTCTGGCGGGTCACCCCGGGCGCCCTGATCGGCCGCGACCTGGTGGTCGAGCCGGACCTCTCCAACGCCGCGCCGTTCTTCGCCGCCGCGCTGGTCACCGGCGGCCGGGTCACCGTGCGGGACTGGCCCAAGCACACCACCCAGCCCGGTGACCAGCTGCGCGAGATCTACACCCGGATGGGTGGCGCCTGCGAGTTCACCGACGAGGGCCTCCAGTTCACCGGCACCGGCCGGATCCACGGCATCGAGGCCGACCTGCACGACGTCGGCGAGCTCACCCCGGTGATCGCCGCCGTCGCCGCGCTCGCCGACTCCGAGTCCCACCTGTACGGCATCGCCCACCTGCGCCTGCACGAGACGGACCGGCTCGCCGCGCTCGCCAAGGAGATCAACGACCTGGGCGGCGACGTCACGGAGACCGAGGACGGTCTGCGGATCCGCCCGCGCCCGCTGCACGGGGGCGTCTTCCACACCTACGAGGACCACCGCCTCGCCACCGCCGCCGCCGTCCTCGGCCTCGCCGTGCCCGGCGTGGAGGTCGAGAACGTGGCCACCACCGCCAAGACCCTGCCCGACTTCCCGGGGATGTGGGCCGAACTGCTCGGCGAAGCGGCGGAAGCGGCGGCGGGCGTCTGAGCGGAGACTGAGCACATGCGCCGCTACGGCAAGGACGCCGACGAGGACGACATCCGCAACCGCCCCGCCCGCCGGGGATCCCGGCCGCGGACCCGGATCCGGCCCAAGCACGAGGACGCCGCCGAGGCGATGGTGCTGACCGTCGACCGCGGCCGGATCACCTGCCTGGTCGATCCGGGGACGAAGCAGGAACGCGAGGTCGTCGCCATGAAGGCCCGCGAGCTGGGCCGCAAGGGCGTCGTCGTCGGCGACATGGTCCACCTGGTCGGCGACCTCTCCGGGGACGCCGACACCCTGGCCCGGATCGTCCGGGTCGAGGAGCGCGGCTCGGTGCTGCGGCGCACGGCGGACGACGACGACCCGTACGAGCGGATCGTCGTCGCCAACGCCCAGCAGCTGGCCATCGTCACCGCCCTGGCCGATCCGGAGCCGCGTCCCCGGCTGATCGACCGCTGCCTGGTGGCGGCCTACGACGCGGGCATGGAGCCGCTGCTGGTGCTCACCAAGTCCGACCTCGCGCCGGCCTCGACGCTGCTGGACTCCTACGCCCCGCTGGGCATCACGTACGTGGTCACCCGCCGCGACGAACTGGAGACCACCGGCGCCGAGGCCGTCCGCGAGCACCTGCGCGGGCTGTCCACGGTGTTCATCGGCCACTCCGGCGTCGGCAAGACGACCCTGGTCAACGCGCTCGTCCCGGACCGCCAGCGGCAGACCGGGCGCGTCAACGCGGTGACCGGCCGCGGCCGGCACACCACCGTCTCCGCCCTGGCGCTGCGGCTGCCCCCGCCGCCCGGCGCCAAGCCGGGCTCGAAGAAGGCGCTGGACCCCGGCTGGGTGATCGACACGCCCGGCTTCCGCTCCTTCGGCCTCTCGCACATCGACCCGTCCCGGGTCATCCTCGCCTTCCCCGACCTGGAGCCCGGCACCGTCGACTGCCCGCGCGCGTGCAGCCACGACGAGCCGGACTGCGCGCTGGACGCCTGGGTGGCCGACGGCCACGCCGAGGCCGCCCGGCTCTACTCGCTGCGCCGGCTGCTGGCCAGCAAGGAGGGCGAGCTCGACTGAGCCCGGCCGCGCCGTGCCCGTCCCCGGGTTCGGGGCCGGTGGCCCGTTCGAGGTGTCGGAGCGGGCTCACCTGGCGATCATAGGAAGGTCGGACCGTACCCGGTCCGACCCCCGATCGACAGGGAGGGCACGCGATGGCATGGGCCCTGGTGGTCCTGGCCGGCCTGCTGGAGACCGGCTTCGCGATCAACCTCAAGCTCAGCGAGGGATTCACCAGGCTCTGGCCCACCATCAGCTTCTGCGTGTTCGCCCTCGGCAGCTTCGGTCTGCTCACCCTCTCGCTGAAGACCCTGCCGGTCGGCCCCGCCTACGCGGTGTGGACGGGCATCGGCGCGGCCGGCACCGCGATCTACGGCATGGTCTTCCTGAACGAGACCAGTTCGGTCCTCAAGCTGGTCTCGATCTCGCTGGTGATCGCCGGCGTCATCGGCCTCCAGCTCAGCGGCACGGCCCACTGAGCGGCTAGGGTTTCGGGCATGGCCGATTACCACGACGACCTCCGACTCGCCCATGTCCTCGCCGACTCGGCCGACTCGGTCACCCTGGAGCGCTTCCGCGCCCTCGACCTGAAGGTCGAGACCAAGCCCGACCTCACCCCGGTGAGCGACGCCGACAAGGCCGCCGAGGAGCTGGTGCGGAGCGTGCTCCAGCGCGCCCGCCCGCGCGACGCCGTCCTCGGCGAGGAGTTCGGCCTCCAGGGCTCGGGCCCGCGCCGCTGGGTGATCGACCCGATCGACGGCACCAAGAACTACATCCGCGGCGTCCCGGTCTGGGCCACCCTGATCGCGCTGCTGGAGGACGGCCCGGACGGCGTCGAGCGCCCGGTGGTCGGCATGGTCTCCGCCCCCGCGCTCCAGCGCCGCTGGTGGGCGGCCAAGGGCCTCGGGGCGTTCGGCGGCCGCAGCCTGGCCAAGGCCTCCCGGCTGCACGTCTCCGGCGTCTCCCGGATCGAGGACGCGTCCTTCTCCTACTCCTCGCTCACCGGCTGGGAGGAGCGCGGCCGCCTCGACCCGTTCCTCGACCTCACCCGCGCCTGCTGGCGCACCCGCGCCTACGGCGACTTCTGGTCCTACATGATGGTCGCCGAGGGCGCCGTCGACATCGCCGCCGAGCCCGAGCTGTCGCTGTGGGACATGGCGGCCAACTGCATCATCGTCGAGGAGGCCGGCGGCCGCTTCACCGGCCTGGACGGCGTCCCGGGCCCCGGCGGCGCCGACGCCGTCGCCTCCAACGGCCTGCTGCACGAGGAGGCCCTGCGCCGGCTGGGCGTCTGAGCCGGATCCTCGGGCCGGGACGTGGTCG
>NZ_JBHVET010000391.1:0-7742 GCF_042802135.1 Kitasatospora sp. NPDC057512 | reverse complement strand
CGGCGAGCAGGTCAGAGCAGTCAGCAGGACCCGGGCCGCGGGCTCGTCGACGCCCGGGTACGAAGCGGTCGTCGCCGACCTGGACCGCCCCGAGACGCTGCCCGCGGCGCTCGACGGCGCCGACAAGGTGTTCCTGTACGGAATGCTCGACCCGCACAAGCCCTACGACATCGAGAAGGTCACCGCGGCGGCCGTGGCCGCGGGGATCCGGCAGGTGGTCCTGCTCTCGTCGGTGGCGGTCGTCCTGGACCCCGCCGCCGACCACCCGGTCGCCCGCCTGAACCGCACGATCGAGCAGGCCGTCCAACGGTCCGGCCTGGACTGGACGTTCCTCCGGCCGGGGACGTTCGCCACCAACACCCGCACCTGGTGGGCCGAATCGATCCGCACCGGCAACGTCGTCCGCCTGCCCTATCCGCTCGCACAGTCGGCACCGGTGCACGAGAAGGACATCGCGGCGCTGGCGGTGACCGCCCTGACCGAACCGGGCCACTCGCACCAGGCCTACACCGTCCACGGCGCCGAGTCCCTGACCCTGCGACGCCAGGTCGAGCACATCGGCGAGGCCATCGGCCGCCCCATCCGGGTCGAACACGTCTCCCCCGAGCAGGCCCGCGCGGACGTCGCCAGGACCATGCACCCGGTCGTGGCCGAGGCGATCGTGAGCCAGTGGGCCGCCGCCGACGGCGTCGCGGCCGTGACCTCCGTCATCGCCGAAAAGATCACCGGCACCCCGGCGCACACCTACGCCCGGTGGGCCGTCGACCACGCCGACGACTTCCGCTGAGCCCGTCGTGCCGACCGGCCGTGCGGGGCCGGTCCGCTCGGCCCCCGGGCTTCCCCGTCCAGGAGGGCCCGGCCTCGTACAGACCGGCCTGCTCGGCGCCGAGGCGCAGCGCCTGAAGCCCGATGGCCGCGACGGGGCCCGGCCCGTGGGCGCCGGGCGTGAGGACGGTCCGCATCACCAAGGTGCCCGTCGAGACCGTGATGCTCGACAACGCCGGCCACTACCCGCTCGAAGACCCCGGCCTCCAGCAGATGGAGGACGCCATCGCCGACTTCGTCGCCAGGAACACCGCCTGAACCGGCGGGGGTCGGGTGCCGTGTCAGGCGGCCTTCGCAGCTGCCCGACCCGAACCGTTCCGGCCCTGAACTACCCTGAGGGCCCGCCGAGTTGCTCCGTGGGCCGGGCCCGACGAGTCACTCCGGGGGCCCACCGAGCGGCGGGATCACGTCCAGTTGCTGGAGGAAGCCGAGGACGTCCTTGTCCGACCACTTCTCGGCGAGCTTCCCGTTCTCGATGCGGTGGATCACCGTCGCCGTCATCGTGATCGGCCGGCCGGTCGCCGGGATGCCCGGGAGGTCTCCCACGGACATCCCACGGCCCGTCAGCCGGGTCACGACCTTGTCGCCCTCCGCGATCTGGTCCTCGATCTCGTGGACTCCGGGTGTGGCCTCCCAGAACAGGCGGAACGCCTGCTTCAAGCCCTCCCGGCCGGGGGCGAACCCCGGAAACGGCGGCGGCGAGTGGTCCTGGTAGTCCTCGGCGACGAGGTCGTCCATGGCCTCCAGGTTGCCGGCGTCCACCTCCCGGTAGAACCGGCGGACCAGCCTCTTGTTCTCCTCGATCGACATGGGCACCTCTCCGTGCGCTCGGTCGCGCCGCCGGAGCGGCGCACGACGCCCGCATCGTCGCCCGCCCGCTCCCCGCGCCACGCCCGCGCCACGCCCTCGGCACGCACGGCCGCCGTGGACGTTCACCCGGACAGCAGCCGCAGCCGTTCGGGCCCGCCGTCAACGGGCGGTCGGGACGTACCGGTCCGCCGACAACGCGAAGACCCGTACTCGCCGGCCGCCGGTGGGATTGACGGTCTCACGGTCCAGCCGCATCCCCAGCTTGGCCATGATCCGCTCGGAGGCGTCGTTGCCGACCTGGGCGATGCTGACGATCCGCTCCAGCCCCCGCTCCTCGAAGCCGAACCGTACGGCGGCCGCGGCCGCCTCGGTGGCCAGGCCCCGCCCCCAGTGGGCACGTCCCAGCCGCCAGCCGACCTCGACCGCCGGCAGCACCTCCGGCAGGTAGGAGGGCACCGAAAGGCCGGTGAACCCGGCCAGTTCGCCGGTGGAGCGGATCTCCACGGCGAACAGGCCGAAGCCCCGCGCCTCCCACTCGCCCTCCCACGCCCGGATCCCGTCGCGGGTCTGCCGCTCGTCACGGACGCTGCCGTCACGGATCCACCGCATGACCTCGGGGTCGGCGTTGACGGCGGCCATGGGCGCGACGTCCTCCTCGCGCCAGCGACGCAGGATCAAACGGGGTGTCTCAAGCCTGATCATCCGATCATTCTGGACCGCCGCGAGGCCCTCCGCCAGCGTCGCCGGGCACCAGGCATCAGGCATCAACGGGCCCATACGGAGACCGCGTCCGGACCGCTACCGCAGGTGGGCGAAGGCCTGGTCGGCGTCGGCGACGGCCTCGGGCCGCACCTCGCGGGCGCTCCGCCCGTCGGCGATCTTCTGCCAGTTGGCGCGGGCGAGCACCCGTTGGACCGCGATCACCTGGGCCGCCCTCAGCCGCGCCTGGACGTCCGGGCCCGGGTCGAGGGCCTCGGCCAGCGCCTGCTCGTCCGCGAGCATGTACTGCAGGAGCCGTCCCGCCAGGCTCGGCGTGGTGAACACCAGGCGGTGGAACTCCACCACCGCGGGATGGTCGTTGAGGCCGGTGACGGGCTCGAACCGATCGAGGCCGTCCAGGAAGTGCCGGTGCAGTGCCGCCATCGGCGAGACGCCGGACGGGCGGTCGCGCACGACACGCGCGGCCTCGCCCTGGTGGTCCGCGAACCCCTGTAGGACCAGGTCCTCCTTGGTGGGGAAGTACCGGAAGAGGGTCGGCTTGGAGACCTCGGCCGCGGCGGCGATGTCGCTGACCGAGACCTGGTCGAATCCGTGCGCCAGGAACAGCGAGACCGCCGCGTCGGCGATGGCGTCACGGGTCCGCGCCTTCTTGCGGGCGCGCAGTCCCGTCGGCTCGATCACCTGAACAGCATAACATTAGTGACCGGGTTGCGTTTTTAACCGAGTAACGATTTTCTGGAGGAATGACCCAGCCGAACACCACACGACGACACACCACCCGACACACCGCACGACTCACCACACAACTCACCGCACGAACCCCCGTGCCGCCGGTGCTCGTCACCGGGGCCACCGGCCGGATCGGGCGCGGAGTCGTCGACGAACTCCTCAGCGCGGGCGTACCGGTCCGCGCCCTCGCCCGTCGCCCCGAAGCGGCGGCGACGCTGCCGCCCGACGTCGAGGTCGTCACCGGCGACCTCACCGCGCCCGCCTCCCTCGACGGGGCGCTGCGAGGCGTCGGCGCCGTCTTCCTCCTCTGGACCGCACCGCCGCCGACCGCCGCGGCCGTCATCGAGCGCCTGGCCACCCACGCGCGGCGCGTCGTGTTCCTCTCCTCACCGCACCAGACGCCCCACCCCTTCTTCCGACAGCCGAACCCCATGGCGGTGCTCCACGCCGAGATCGAGCGGCTCATCGCGGCCACCGGCCTCGAATCGACGATCATCCGGCCGGGGATGTTCGCATCGAACTCCCTGGCCTGGTGGGCACCCGCCATCCGCGCCGGCTCCGTCGTCCGCTGGCCGTACGGCGCCGCCGAGACCGCACCCGTCGACGACCGCGACATCGCGGCCGTCGCGGCCCGGACCCTCCACCAGGACGGACACGCCGGCGGCGACTACGTCCTCACCGGCCCCGAGTCCCTGAGCCAGGCGGCGCAGGTGGAGATCATCGGGAACGTCCTCGGACGCCCGACCAGGTTCGAGGAGCTGTCGCCGGACGAGTTCCGCACCGCGATGGACGGAAAGGCACCGCGCCCGGCCGTCGACATGCTGCTCAACGCCTGGGACGCGACGATCGGAAGGCCCGCGTACCTCACCTCCGCGGTGTCCGACATCCTCGGAGTACCGCCGCGGTCGTTCGCCCAGTGGGTCGCCGACCACGCCGACGCGTTCGGACCGGGCCCGACCCCGTCGACAGCCTGACCGTCCCACCCGTACCGGCGGGTGATCTCGCCCGAACGCCCCGGTCCCCATCAGCACCTGCGATGCCACCACGCCAACTCGGCGTCCGCTGCCGGCTCATGATGCGTCCGCCTGAGAAGCGTCACGTCCAGGCGATCCATCTGAACCCTTCATCCCATGCTCCAAGACCGGCCCAACAGAACCAGACCCGCTTGACATCGGGACAGGGAGGTTTCCTGACGGCTTTCAAACAGTCGAAAACCAGGTGCGGACGCCCCGACCTGCACTCCTATACTCGTGCGAACTCACGGAAGGAGGTGCAGGCGGTGAAGCTTGCCGAGGCACTGGCAGAACGCGCGGAGGCGACGCGCCGAATAGAACAGCTGCGGGCGCGCGTCGTCAGCAGCGCGCGGCACCAGGAAGGGGAGACCCCCGCCGAGGATGCGGCGCAGCTGCTGGCCGAGGTCGGTGAAGTGCTGGACTCCCTGGAAACGTTGATCCGGCGGATCAACCGGACCAACGCCACCGTGGAGATGGGTCCGGACGGCACACTCACCGACGCCCTCGCACGCCGGGACGTCCTGCGGCTGCGCCACTCCGTGGTCACCGCGGCGGCGGACGCGGCGGCGGGTACGGGCGAACGGGGTTACGGCCGACAGCTCCGGTCCGAGCTGATGATGCTCTCCGCACTCCCGGTCGCCGACCTGCGCGCCCAGGCGGACGCACTCGCCCGGGACATCCGCGAGGTCGACGTGCGGATCCAGCGGACCAACTGGGAGGTCGACCTGCTGGACTGAGCGGTCCGGCAGAGTGACGGGACGCGATGTGGAGCAGGTAGCAGCTTCGGAGGCGTGCACACACCGAGGGCCGGCGGTACTCCGGCCCACTCCTGGCGCGTGAAGAGCAACGCGGGGTTCGACTCCCCACCAACAGCGCAGCTCAGCACCGCGTACAGGTGACAGTGCACATCGCACAGCACATCACCATGTGCAGATCCGAAGCGGCGAGGGCGGGTTCGGGGCTTTCCACACCGTGCCACGGGTTTCTCCGTGGACCGTCGGACGTACACCACCCCTCCTATCATGGAGGCATGAGTTCGTATACGGGCGACGTGGGAAGTCGGGCCTGCCGACTTCCCACGTCGGCCGGGGAGGGGCCGGTGGTCAGGTGGGCGTCGGGGGGCCGGGGTGGCCGCGGAAGGTGGTGCGGTAGGTCTGGGGGGAGACTCCGATCGCGGCGTGGAGGTGCTGGCGGAGGGAGGCGCCGGTGGCGAAGCCGATTTCGGTGGCGATGCGGTCGACGGGGAGGTCGCTGGTCTCCAGCAGGTGGCGGGCGCGGTGCAGGCGTTGCTGGATGAGCCAGCGGCCCGGGCTGGTGCCGGTCTCCTCCTGGAAGCGGCGGGCGAAGGTGCGCGGGCTCATCCGGGCGTGGGCGGCCAACTCCCGGAGGGCGAGCGGGCGGTCGAGGCGTTGGAGGGCCCAGGCCTGGGTGGCGGCGGTGCCGTTGGCGCCGTCCGGGGGCACCAGCTGTTCGATGTACTGGGCCTGGCCGCCCTCGCGCCAGGGTGGCACCACGCACTGCCGGGCGACCTGGTTGGCGACGGCGCTGCCGTGGTCGGAGCGCACCAGGTGCAGGCAGACGTCGAGGCCGGAGGCGGCGCCCGCCGAGGTGAGGATGTCGCCGTCGTCGACGAACAGCACGTCGGCGTCCAGGGCGACCCGGGGGAACATCCGGCGGAAGGCCGGCGCCAGGGCCCAGTGGGTGGTGGCGGGGCGCCCGTCGAGGAGGCCGGCGGCGGCCAGCGCGAACGCGCCGGTGCAGATGGAGACGATGCGGGTGCCGGGGCGGATCCGGGCGAGGGCCGCGCGCTCGGGCTCCGGCAGGTCGGCGGTGGCGCGGTGCAGGGCGTACGGCGGGATGACGACGGTGTCGGCGCGCTCCAGGGCCTCGGGCCCGTGCCCGACGGTGATGGTGAAGTCGGCGCTGGTCGCGACCGTCCGGTCCTCCGTCGCCGCGCACGTCACCACCTCGTACGCGCCCGGCACCCCGGGGAAGACCCGGTTGGGGATGCCCAGCTCGAAGGGGTAGACCCCGTCGAGGGCGAGGACGACGACGCGGTGCGGCGGCCGGGCGCCGGGGCCACCAGGACCACAGGGTTCCATCGCAGGCATGGCACGATCCTATCGGTCTTTGGCAATCTTGCCATTTCGCTGGTCAGGGGCGCGGCCGCAGGCTGGATCCATGACCACGAACACGATGCGAGCCATCACCCAGACCACCCTCGGCGCCCCGGACGTCCTCCACGAGGCCGAGGTCGAACGACCCGTGCCCGGCGTCGGCCAGATCCTCGTCGCCGTCCACGCCGCCGGGGTCAACCCCACCGACTGGAAGCACCGCAGCCGCGGCTACTTCCTCGGGCAGCCCCCGTTCACGCTCGGCTGGGACGTCTCCGGCACCGTCGAGGCGGTCGGCGTCGGCGTCTCGCTCTTCGCCCCGGGTGACGAGGTGTTCGGCATGCTGCCCTACCCGTACGGCGCCGGCGCACACGCCGAGTACGTCACCGGCCCCGCCCGGGCCTTCGTGCCCAAGCCCGCCGCGCTGAGCCACGTCGAGGCCGGCGCGCTTCCGCTGGTGGCGCTCACCGCCTGGCAGGCGCTCGTCGACACGGCGGGGCTGCGGCCGGGGCAGCGGGTCCTGGTGCACGCGGCGGCCGGCGGCGTCGGGCACGTCGCCGTGCAGATCGCCAAGGCGCGCGGCGCGTACGTCGTCGGTACGGCGTCCGCCGCCAAGCACGACTTCGTCCGGGGCCTGGGCGCGGACGAGGTCATCGACTACCGCACCGTCGACTTCGTGACGGAGGCCCGCGACATCGACGTGGTCCTCGACCCGCTCGGCGGCGACGACCGGCTGCGCTCCCTGGAGACCCTCCGGCCCGGCGGCGTCCTGGTGTCGATCCTGCCCCAGGGCCTCGACGAGGTAGCCGAGCGCGCCGCCGAGCTGGGCGTGACGGCGAAGGCCCTGCTGGTCGAGCACGACCGGGCGGGCATGGCCGCGATCGCCGCCCTCGCCGAAGCCGGGCGGCTGCGCCCGCACGTCTCCGCCACGTACCCGCTCGCGGAGGCCGCGAAGGCCCACGCCGAGGGCGAGACCGGCCGGGTCACGGGCAAGCTGGTCCTCACCGTCCGCCCGTAGCGGCTACCCGGCCCCCGGGAGCGACCAGCGGTCGGGAAGCGAACAGACCGGGGCAGATTCAGACCGAATCGGGCAGGGTGGGACGATACCTGCCATGCCTAGCAAGTCTCCATCGGTCCGGGACGCCGACGCCCCGCCCGACCCGCTCTGCCGTCTCCTGCTCGACCTGGGCGAAGCCCTGCTGGGCGGCGGCCTGCCCGTCCATGAGGTCGAGGACGAACTCCGCGGGCTGGGGCGGGCGTTGGGCGCCCCGGAGGTCCAGGTCGCCGCCCTGACCAACGGGCTGTTCGTGGCCCTGGACCCGGACGGGGCCACCAGGTTCCAACCGCTCGGCGGCACCCTGCGGTTCGAGCAGACGGCCGACGTCCTCCACCTGGTGCACCGGCTGCGGGCGGGCGGGCTCGACGGGCCCCGGGCGCGCGCCGAGCTGGACCGGATCCGGCGGGCGCCCGCCCGCTGGCCCGCGTGGGTGGCGGACTTCGGGGCGCTGCCGGTCGGGGTCGGGGTCTGCAT
>NZ_JBHVET010000390.1:0-7760 GCF_042802135.1 Kitasatospora sp. NPDC057512 | reverse complement strand
GACGGTGACCTCGGTGGCCTGCGGCGCGTGCCGACGAATGTTGGTGAGGGCCTCCAGGACGACGGCGTACGCGGTCGCCTCGGCCTCCGCGGAGAGTCGGCCGGCGGTCTCGGGCGCCAGCTCGGCGGTGGCGCGCGGGGCGCCGGTGGTGCCGCCGGCACCGGTGGCGCCGAAGCGGGTGACCAGCTCGGGGAGGTCGGCCAGGCCCAGCCGGCGCGTGGTCGCCCCGCCGGACCGCTCCTCCCGCTCATCCCGCTCCTCCCGGTCCGGCGGATCGGACCGGCCGTCCTCTCCGCCCGGCTCGCGCAGCGCGCCGACCATCTCGTCCATCGAGTCCAGCGCCCGCAGCCCGGCCTCCTCCAGGCGCCGTAGCAGTGCGGCGGTCTCCCCCGGCTCCTGGTCCGGGAGTTGACCGGCCTGGGCCTCCAGCACGATGCCGGTGATCTCGTGGGCGACGAAGTCGTGCAGCCCCCGGGCCACCTCCAGCCGCTGTTCGCGCCGGGCCCGGGCGACCGCCCGCTCCCGTCGGGCGTCCAGGACCCGCAGGTAGAGGGCCGCCCCCGCGACGCCGAGCAGCGGCAGCAGCGAGAGCAGCACCCCGACCACCGGCCAGGCCGCGCCGCCCTGGGGCGTCCGCAGGGCGAACCGCAGCGGCAGCAGCACCGCCGCGAGCCCGAGCAGCCCGCCGAGCGGGCCGACCCGGCGGTCGGACAGCCGGCGGACGGCCCGGAAGAGCAGCCCGAGCAGGGCGAGCCACTCGAACGGCAGCCAGAACGCGGGCAGCCGGTACGGCCCCGGGTAGACCAGGTCGACCAGCAGCGAGGCCCCGGCCACCACTCCGACGGCCGCACCGAGGGTGACCCTCCCGGCGGGCCAGGGCAGCAGCGCCGCCACCGCGGCGAACGCCGCCGTCAGGGCGAGCAGCGCGGCCGCTCCACGGGCGTCCGGTTGCGCCAGCAGGACGGGCGCCAGCAGGGCGAGCGCGGAGACGGCGGCGAGCGACCGGCGGATCCGGGCGGAGCGGGGTGGGACGGGGCGGGGTCGGGCTGAGGTGCGCACACACCGAGCCTATGGGGCAGCTCTCCCGGGGGAGGCGGGTTCCTCCCCGGGAAGGAGCGGCCCGCCGTCAACTCCCCTCCGCAGCGGGAGGTCCGCGCGGCCGGGCGGAAGCATGCTGGGTGGCACCGGAACGACCGACCCGAAGGAGAACGCACCCCCATGAACCGCCGCCTCGCCACCGCCGCCGTCTCGCTCCTCCTGCTGACCGCGACGGCCGCCACCGCCGCACCGGCCGCCGTCGCCGCACCGATCACCACCGCCGCGCCGGTCCCCGGCGCGCAGACGTCCGACGCGCAGACGTCCGCCGCGGAACCGGCCGCCGCTGCGGGCGACTTCGGGCCGGTGAGCGTGCGCGGCACCGGCAACACCGTCCTCACCACGGCGTTCCAGGGCTTCAAGGGCGACCCGGTGCAGATCTCGGTGGACGCCCGCGCCGCCACCAACACCGATCCGCGCGGCACCGCGGGCCACTTCCACGTCCGTCACGTGCACACCGACGGCCGGCTGGTCGCCGACTTCGAGGGCGACATCACCTGCCTGGCCGTCGGCGGCCGGGAGGCGATCGCCACCGGGGTGATCACCAAGGGCGAGGCGCCATGGTTCCCGGGTCTGGAGCTGGCCGGCCAGAAGGTCGCGCTCTCGGTGGAGGACAACGGGCGGCGCGGGGACCGGATGGGCTGGGTCTGGGGCGTGTTCGGCCAGCCGGTGTCGGACTGCCAGGGCACGGTACCGTTCATCCGCACGACCAGCGGTGACTTCTCCGTGCGCGGCTGACACCGGCCGACCGGGCCTGCCCGGGCCGCTCGGGTCCGGCCGGTGCCGACCAGGTCCGACCGGGGCCGCGCACCGTCGCCCGAGCACCCGCAGACCTGGAGGCCCCGATGCCCCTCGACCATCCGACCACCCCGCCACGGGCTGGCGCGGGGTTCAACGACCGCACAGGGGACGGCCGTTGAACCCCGCAGCCGACCGTCGGCCGCCGGACTACGCCCGACTCGCCACCGTCGGGCCGTACTTCGCGCTGGACACCGCACCGGTCGACCGTCCGCCCGAGGGCTTCCGGCCCCTCGCCGAGCTGTACGGCACCGGGCCGGACGCGCCGTTGGCGGCGCGACTGCGGGTGGTGGCGCAGCGGCTCGGCACCGACGAGCCCCGGGTCGCCGCCTCGATCCTGCACCTGGGGCTGGCCGCCCGCTTCTGGTCGGTGGGCCTGGGCTCGGCCGTCCTGCTGGGGACGGTCCCGACCCTGGAGCACGCCTGGGTGCGGATCCCGGACCAGGGCCCGCTCGACCTGTGGACCCCGCCGGAGCCCGTCCGGCCGTCCAGCGATCCGTCCAGCGATCCGTCCGCTGCTCCGTCCGCCGATCCGTCCGCTGCTCCGCCCTCCGGGCCGACCGCCGGGAGGGCCACCGGGACGCTCGCCGACCAGCTGTACGAGGCCGTCCTGCTGGGCCAGTTGGAGCCGCTGGCGACGGCCGTACGGGCGGCTGCCCCGCTCTCCCGCCGCCTGCTGCTCGGCAACGCCGCCTCCGCGCTGGCCGGGACGCTACGGATCCTGGACGCCCATGCGCCGGGCGCCGCACGGGCGTTGGCGGCGGAGCTGCTGGACCGTCCACCGCTGGCCGGGTCGGGCACCCTGCGCACCGGGCCGCGCGGTACGGCGTTCCGCCGGAACAGCTGCTGCCTCTACTACCGGGTGGGTCCGGGCGCCGGTCTCTGCGGGGACTGCTGCTTCAGCACGCCGCCCGGCCGGGGGAAGCGGAACGACTAATACCTTCACCAATGAAGGTCACATCCGCTCGCCGCCACCGTCCGGACGACCGTCAGCCGCGCACCACCGTCCAGTCCACCGCCGCCGACGGCACCCCGGCCCGCTCGGCCGCCGGGTCCGCGAGCAGCCCGCGCGCCAGCGAACCCACCGGCAGGGCCGCGGTGGTGGCGGCCAGCACCCGCCCCTCGACGTCGAGCAGCGCGGCCTCGCCGGGCAGCTCCCGCAGCGGCGGCACCAGCAGCCGTTCCAGCGCGGCCAGCGGGACGTCCCCGGCCGCCACCCCGACGAAGCCCGCGCCCGGGACGACCACGGGCCGGGCGCAGCACAGCACGTACCGGTCGGCGCAGAGCAGGTCGACCTGCGGCCCGGCCACCGAGGGCCGCCCCTCGTCCCGGGGCCGGGCGAACCAGGGCAGCACCCGGTAGTCGTAGAACTCGGCGTCCGCCGGGTCGAGCACGAGCCGCAGCCGCCGTTCCCCGGCCCCGCGCGCGCCGCGGTGCCACCACTCCGCGTGCAGGTCCGCGTCGGCGAGCGCGCCGGGTGCCACGACCGCTCCGCAGCCGAACCAGCGCGATCCGGGCCGCGCCAGCAGTTCGCCCACCGCCCCGTGCACCGCCGCGAGTTCGGCGGCCGCGGGCCGGCGCCCCTCGGCGGCCGCCCGGGTCCAGCAGTCGGCCACGGCCGCCCGCAGGCCGTCCAGTTCGGCGAGCACCGCGTCGACGGCGGCGGCGACCCGTCGGGCGCAGCGCTCGACGGCGGCGGGCCCGCCGAGGGCTCGGGCGACGGGCAGGGCGGGGCTGGACGCGCTGGTCATGACGGCTCCGGCGGCGAGGGAGGGTTCCGGCGGCAACGGGCTTCCGGCAACGGACTTCCGGCGAGGGGCGGTTCCGGGAACGACGGGCCCCGGCTCAGCCGTCGTCCGCCAACTCCAGGTGCCGCCGGACCAGATGGTGGACGCAGGCCACCGTGTGCGCCTCGGCCGCGGCCCGGGCCCCGGCCGCGTCGCCGGCCAGCACCGCGACCAGGATCTCCCGGTGCTGCTCGGCGAAGCGCTCCTGGTCCGGTCCGTGCGGGGCGGGCAGCCAGAGCAGCGGGCCGAGTTCGGCCTGGAGCCGGACGGCGAGCTGGGTGAGCCGCACCGACTGGGCCGCGGCGGCGAGTTCGATGTGGAAGCGGGCGTCGGCGCGGCACCGCCCGGCGGGCCCGGCGGCATCGCGCAGGTCGTGCACCAGCCGGGTGAGCCTGGGGCCGAGGTCGGCCGGGGCGCGTTCGGCGGCGAGCCGGGCGGCGGTGCCGAAGACGGCCAGTTCCTCGTCACCGAGGTCGCGCAGGTCGACGGTGGCGAGGTCGCGCAGCCGGGCGAGCTGGAGCTGTTCGGAGCCCTCGGCGGGGGTGCGGACGAAGCTGCCGCCGTTGCGGCCGCGCCGGGTCTCGATCAGTCCGGCCTCGCGGAGCAGGGCGAGGGCCTCGCGGACGGTGCCGTTGGCGACGCCGAGCTGGTCGGCGAGGTCGTTCTCGCTGGGCAGCTGGTCCCCGTCCGCGACCAGCCCGAGGGCGATCGCCTCGGTGATCCGGCGGGCCACCGCGTCGGCGCGCCCGAGGTCGGCGAGCGGCGCGAGGACGGCGCTGAGCAGCGGGGTCGCACTGCCGATGGTCGTCACGCCGCCCCTCCTCGATCACCGTCGCCGGACCGCCCGCCTCCGGATGGGCGTCCCCGAATCACCGTCCCCGGACCACCGCTCCGAATCACCGCTCCGAATCACCATCTCCGGACCACCGCGTCCGCACCACCGTGTCCGGATCACCGTCCGACCGGATGTTTCCCGCAGGGTACCTCCCGGTCGAGCGCGCACCCTTGCCGCTAGAAACCCAACCTCGTATGTTTTCCCGCAACCTCGGCCCGCACAGCACCCCGCAGCACCCCGCAGCGCTCCCCCACGCATCACGACGACGCATCACGACACGTTCCCAGGAGCAGGTCATGACCGATGCCAGTGCCCGTGCCACCGTCCACTCCCCCGACCCGGACGCCGAACGGCTGGCCGCCCTCGGCTACACCTCCGAGTTCAAGCGCGACATGAGCCTCTGGGCGAACTTCTCGCTCGGCTTCACCTATCTCTCCCCCGTGGTCGGTGTGTACACACTCTTCGCCTCCTCGCTCCAGACCGCCGGGCCGCCGATGGTCTGGAGCTTCCTGATCGCCGGCCTCGGCCAGCTGCTGGTGGCCCTGGTGTTCAGCGAGGTGGTCGCCCAGTTCCCGGTGGCCGGCGGGGTGTACCCGTGGGCGCGCCGGCTCTGGGGCCGCACCTGGGGCTGGCTGACCGGCTGGGTCTACCTGCTGGCGCTGATGTCCACCATCGCGGCCGTCTCCTACGGCGCCGGCCCGTACGTGGCCGCCCTCCTGGGCGTCGAGCCGAGCACCGCGACGACCGTCTGGTGCGCACTCGGCCTGCTGGCGCTCGCCACCGTGATCAACCTCGGCGGCACCCGGGTACTGTCGGCCGCGGCCATGTTCGGCTTCGCCGCCGAGCTGCTCGGCGCCCTGGCGGTCGGCGCCTGGCTGCTGCTGACGCACCGCTACCACGGCCTCGGCGTGGTCCTCGACCGCTTCGGCGCGGGCGGCGACGGGAACTACGCCGACGCCTTCCTGGCCGCCGGGCTGATCGCGGTCTTCCTGTTCTTCGGCTTCGAGGCCTGCGGCGACGTCGCCGAGGAGGTGGCCGACCCGGGTCGACAGATCCCCAAGTCGATGCGGCGCACCATCTACGTCGGCGGCGCGGCGGCGATCGGGGTCAGCCTCGCCCTGGTGATGTCGATCCAGGACATCGGCGCGGTGGTCTCCGGCGACGACAAGGACCCGGTGGCCAGGGTGCTGCACGACGCCTTCGGCGCGGCCGGCGCCCGGGTGGTGATCGGCGTGGTGCTGATCTCCTTCCTGTCCTGCGTGCTGAGCCTCCAGGCGGCGGCGAGCCGGCTCGCGTACTCCTTCGCCCGGGACCGGATGATCGCGGGCAGCCGGCTGCTGGCCACCGTCTCGGGCCGGCTGCGGGTGCCGCCGTACGCGCTGCTGCTCGCCGCGGCGCTGCCCGGCGTGATCATCGTGGGCGCCTCGGCGCTCTCCGAGGGCGCCCTGACGAAGATCATCTCCTTCTCCAGCATCGGCATCTACCTGGCGTTCCAGATGGTGGTGCTGGCCGCCCTGCGGGCCCGACTGCGCGGCTGGCGCCCGAGCGGGGACTTCCGGCTCGGCCGCTGGGGCCTGGCGGTGAACATCGGCGCACTGGTCTACGGCGTCGCCGCGATCGTCAACATCTGCTGGGGCCGCACCCCGGACGCCGCCTGGTACGACAACTACCTGGTGCTGCTCTCGGCGGTGGTCGTGCTCGCGGCCGGCGGCCTCTACCTCCTGCTGGCCCGCCCGCACCTGCGCGGCGACGCCCCCTCGGGCGACGCGACGGCCGGTGACGCGGCGACCGGCGACGCGACGGCCGCGGCCGGGGCGGCCAGGGGGCCGAAATGACCGGGCTCCCGTTGGACGGCGTCCTGGTCGCCGACTTCGGCCGGGTCCTCGCCGCGCCCTACCTGACCATGCTGCTGGCCGACCTCGGCGCCGACGTGATCAAGGTCGAGCAGCCCGGCACCGGCGACGACACCCGCGCCTGGGGCCCGCCGCACGCCCAGGGCGAGGCCACCTACTTCCTCTCCGTCAACCGCAACAAGCGCTCCCTCACCCTCGACCTGCGCGACCCGGCCGACCACGCCCGCGCCGTCGAACTCGTCCGTCGCGCCGACGTGCTGGTGGAGAACTTCCGCCCCGGCACGATGGCCCGCCACGGCCTCGGCCCGGACCGCGCCGAGGCGCTCAACCCCCGGCTGGTCTACTGCTCGATCACCGGCTTCGGCTCCGGCGAGGGCGCCGGACTGCCGGGCTACGACCTGCTGGTGCAGGCCGTCGGCGGCCTGATGTCGGTCACCGGTCCGGCCCCCGGCGAGCCGGTGAAGACCGGCGTCGCGCTGGTGGACGTCCTGACCGGACTGCATGCGGCGGTCGGCGTGCTGGCCGCGCTGCGCGAGCGCGAGACCACCGGCCGGGGCCAGCTGGTGGAGCTGAACCTGCTCTCCACCCTGCTCTCCGGTCTGGTCAACCAGTCCGCCGGCTACACCCTGGCCGGCGCCGTGCCCGGCATCCTCGGCAACCGCCACCCCTCCATCGCCCCGTACGAGGTGTTCACCGCCGCCGACCGCCCGCTGGTCGTCGCGGTCGGCAACGACCGGCAGTTCGCCGCGCTCTGCCGGGGCGTGGGCGCCCCGGAGCTGGCCGCCGACCCGCGCTTCGCCACCAACGCCGACCGGGTCGCGCACGTGGGCGCGCTGGCCCGTGAGCTCACCTCCCGGCTCGAACGCCGCACCGCCGCCGAGTGGTTCGCGGTGCTCACCCCGCTCGGCGTGCCCTGCGGACCGGTCAACGACCTGGCCGGGGCCTTCGCCCTCGCCGACTCGCTCGGCCTGCACCCGCGGGCGCCACTGCCCGGTCGGGACGGCAGCCCGCTGGAGCTGGTCGCCAACCCGATCGGCCTCTCCCGCACCCCGCCCCGCTACCACCTGCCCCCGCCCCGGCTCGGCGAGCACACCGCCGAACTCACCGCCTGGCTGGACGCCCCGTACGACGAGCACCCGTACGACCAGCACTCACACGACCAGCACCCGCGCGACGAGCACTCGTACGACAAGGCCCCCGAGGACCGCCCATGAGCACCCCGCACCACACCGGCACGCCTGGGTAACCCCTGACGGGCACCGACGGGATCCACCCCTGGTGGTCGGCCAGGCCCTCACCGGGCAGGCGGCGTACCGCTAGGCGCGTACGGGGGGACGCCGAGGCCCGCGTCCGGCTTGTCCAGGGCCGGGCGCGGGCCGCCGATCCCCACCC
>NZ_JBHVET010000389.1:0-7767 GCF_042802135.1 Kitasatospora sp. NPDC057512 | reverse complement strand
CCCGCCGGCTCGGCGGCGCCCACCGCCGCGCACACGCCGGCCGGCGCGAGCCCGTCGAGCGGGGGTGCGTCGGGCGGGGGTACGGCCGGCGGCGGGAGTGCCGCCGCCCAGCCGTGCGACATCCAGAACCTCTCGATCAACGCGTCGGCGCGCGCCGGGGCGGCCAACCAGTGGGTGATCGAGGTGCGCAACACCGGCGCGAAGGCCTGCAGCCTGAGCTCCTCCCCGGGCGTCGACCTGGGCGACTCGGCCGCCCGGGACCAGAGCAAGAACCTCAAGCCGGTGCTCGCCAGCGGCACGGAGCGGTTCCCGGTTCCGGCGGGCCGGAGCGCCTACGCGGTGATCGACCTCGACCCGAGCGGCGCCACCACCGGCACCGCCCCCGGCATCAACGAGATCAACGTGCTGGTCGACGGCGAGGGCACCAACATGCCCCTCGCGAACACCCGCAACTTCCCGCTCCCGGCCGGGGCCCACGTCCTGAACCCCAAGATGGGCAACTACCGGGGCAGTGTGGCGGACGCGGTCGCCTCCATGACCGCCGCCCCCAAGTAGCCCCGGCCGTACGTCCGAACCCACATCCGGCCCTGTCCACGGGCTGGAATTCCGCCCGTGGCGCCCGTGGGGCGGGGCACGATGGGCGGCATGATCCTGCAACCCGAGACCGACGACCTCGCCGCCTACCTCGTGGCGGACGAGGTCATCGACCACCAGGACCCGCAACTACTGCGGTTGGCCGCCGAGTTGGCCACGCCCGAGGCGGCCTACCGCCACGTCCGCGACGAGGTGCGGCACTCCGCCGACGCGGGCGCCTACAGCGGGGCGTTCCGCGCCTCGGAGGTGCTGGCCGCGGGCAACGCGATCTGCCACGGCAAGTCCCACCTGCTGGCGGCGCTGCTGCGGGCCCAGGGCGTACCGACGGGCCTGTGCTACCAGCGACTGACGGACGGCGAGGGCGCCTTCGTGCTGCACGCCCTCAACGCCGTGCACCTGGACGGCCGTTGGGCCCGCCTGGATGCCCGGGGCAACCGCGAGGGCGTCGACACTCGGTACGACCTGGAGCGGGAGCGGCTGGCCTGGCCGGTGCGGCCGGAGCTGGGGGAGTGCGACTACCCCGGGGTCTTCGTGGCGCCGCCGGCGGCGCTGGTCCGGGCCCTTGCCGAGGCGGTGCCGGGCCGCGCCGGCTACGGCTACCTCCCGGGCGAGCTGCCGGTCGACGGCGGGCCGACCGGGCCGACCGGGCAGCCCGGGAGCTGAGCGGCCGAGGCGCGCGTCAGAGCCGCGCGGGGAGGTCCCGGCGGGACGGCACGGACAGCTTGCGCAGCACCCTGGCCACGTGGTTCTCGACGGTCCTGGTGGACAGGTGCAGTGCGGCCGCGATCTGACGGTTGGTCAGGCCGCCGGCCGCGAGTTCGGCGACCTCCCGTTCGCGGGGGGAGAGCCCGGGATGGGCGGGCCGGCCGCGGCGTGGGGGTGCGAGGGCGCGCAGGCGGGAGCGGACGCGGGCGGCGTCGTGGGTGGCGCCGAGCCCGGTCAGGACGAGGAGGGCGCCGGTCAGCCGGTCGACGGTGTCGCGGTGAGCGTCCGCGTCCGTGCCCTCGCCTTCCCCCGCGGATGCGGCGCAGCGGGCCGCGGCCTCCGCCGCCAGGGCGGCCAGGTACGGGCGGGGCAGCGCGGCGTAGGCGTCCGCCCCGGCGCGGTAGCCGGCCGCGGCGCGCGCGAGGTCTCCGTCGTGCTCGGCCAGGGTGGCGCGGCACCACTGCCGGGCGGCCGCGGCGAGGGGCAGGTGCGGCGCGGCGGGGGCTGTGAGGAGGTCCCGGGCCATCGCCCGGGCCGTGGTGGGGTCGCCGGCGCTCAGCGCCGCCGTGACGGCCCAGGGTGCCAGTTCCGCCGACCAGGCCCAGATGCCTTTGCTCCGCAGCCGCCCCCAAGCCTGCGTCGCGTGCGTTCTGGCGTCGTCGTGGTCGCCGCGGGCCAGGGCCAGCCGGACGAGGACGGTCGAGGAGAGCGCCGCCACCGGTGCCAGCTGCTGGTCCGGGTGCGGCGCCAGGTCGCCGGCCAGCCAGGCCCGGCACTGCGACCACTCGCCGCGGGCGAGGCACAGCGCGGCGAGGACGGTTCGTGCCTCGTGGCCGAGCAGCGGGGTTCGCGCGGTGTCCGCAACCAGGTCGGCGGCCCGCTCGGCGAGGCCGGTCCAGCGGCCGGTGGCCCAGTCGAGCAGCAGCCGGATGCTGCGGATGCCGTGGGCGACGTGGGGGCCGGCGTGGTGGCGTCCGGCGAGGGCCGCGCCGCGTTCGAGGAACGCCCGGCTGTCGTGGTAGCGGCCGAGCCACAGGGTGGCGTCGGCGGCGTTGCACAGGGCGCGGGCGCGGTGGCCGGCCGACGCGGCGTCCCCGTTGTCCTCGTCTTCTTCCGGTGGCCGGGCTTCCTCCGGTGGCCGGGCCGGGAGCGCCTGGTCGGCACCGGGGTCGCCGAGGGTCAGGAGCAGCGCGACGAGGTTGGCGTTGACGGCGGCCCGTAGGACGGGGTCGTTGGTGGCCGCCAGCGCGGCGCCGGCCCGTTCCGCGCAGTGCCGGTGCTCGGCGAGGGGGATGCCGGGCCAGTGCGGCATGGACATCGCGGCCAGGACGCGTGCGGCGAGGCCGGGTTCGTCGGGAAGGGTCCGGGCGGCGCGTTCCAGGTGCAGCCAGCCGTCGTGGTCCGGTGTCGTCGGCGTGCACAGCGACAGCCCCTGCAGCACCCGGGCCTGGGCGCGCAGCGGGCCGGGCAGGAGCGGGGCACCGGTGAGGGTGTCGAGCAGGGCGCCGGCGTCCTGGAGGCTGAACCCGGCGATGCGGCGCAGGGCCGTCGTGGCGAGCCGCGCGCGGGCGGGGCCGGGGATCCGGCGGTCGGCGAGCAGGTCCTGGAGGAGCCGGGCGGCTTCGCGGTGCCGTCCGGCGGCGGCGTGGGTCTCGGCGGCGCGCTCGGCGGCCCGGACCAGGCCGCGGCGGACCCCTGCCGCCAGGAGGTGCCCGGTGACCTGCGGCCAGGGGACGTCGGCGCGCCGTCTCAGCACCTGCGCCGCCCGGAGGTGCAGGTCGGCACGTTCGGGGGCGGGGAGGCTCGCGGCCACGGCGCGGGCGGCGAGCGGCACGCGGAAGCCGTACCGCCGGGGGCCGAGGTCGGTCAGCACGGCCGCGGTGAGGGCGGCGAGGAGCATGCCGCGCACCGTCTCCGCCGTCAGATCGGTCATGCCGGTCAGGGCCGCCAGCTCGGCCTCGGAGGCCGGTTCGCCCAGCACGGCCGCGGCGTGCACCAGCCGCCGGGCGTCCGCCGACAGGCGGGCGAGTCGGCCCAGTACGGTCTCCGTCAGGCGCGGAGGGGCCTCCAGTGCGTCGACGGCGTCCACGGTCGGGCCGTCCGGGGTGGTGCCCGCCAGGGCGGGCAGCACGTCCACCAGTACCTGGGCGACACCGCCGGTGACCGCGTACAGCCGCTCGATCACCTCGGCCGGACACCGGGCGCCCAGGGTCCGTTCGGTCAACTCCCGTGCCGCCGCGGCCGGGAGCGGACCGGTCCGGATCCGGAGGACGGCGGTGCCGGGCGGGCAGGTGAGCGGCTCGCCCAGCAGGGGCCGGTCGGCCGGAAGGTCCTCGGGCCGCCAGGTGAGCACCAGGGCGCACCCGGGCGGGAGGGTGCGGGCCAGGCGCCGGATCCGGTGCCTGGCGGGTTCGTCGGCCCGGTGGACGTCCTCCACGACCAGCAGCCTCGGGACGGCGGCCCCGGTCAGGGCGTCGAAGGAATGCTGTGCCTCGTCGTCGGACGGGTCGGCGCAGGTCAGGGTCAGGCAACCGGAGCCGGCCGGGTGCCGGCGGCGAAGCCCCGCCACGAGGTGCGACTTGCCGGTGCCGGCCGGGCCCTCCACCAGCAGGACCGTCCCGGGGTGGGCGGGGCCGGAGAGGGGACCGTGGAGCACGGTCCTCCAGGGGTCGCTCATGCTCGCCTCCGCTCGTCCTGACGGTGCGTACGGGGCCGCGCCCGCCCGCCGTCCGCGGTGGGTCCGGTGCGGGCCGGGGCCCGATCGTGAGGATGCCCGCCGTTCCGGGTTCGGACGCCCGGGCAGGCAATCGGCTTGCCGGGCAGGCGAATTGATTGAGTATGGGTACTTCCGGCGGCCGGATTGTGCCGTGCCGGTGCCTGGCCCACGCTGATGGCCACCCGTTCCGTCCGTCGGTGACCGGCTCCCCGCGCGTCCGGTCCGGTCCCGGCGGGCGGCGAACGCCATCCCCATCGGGTTCCCCCACACTTCAGGAGTGTCATGAGCACGACACCATCGCTCGGTTCGTCCGTGCTGAGGACCGCGGCCGCGGCCGTCGGCACGTGTGCCCTCGCCGTCGCCGGTACCGTCCTCGCACCTGGCGCCCAGGCGGCCCCGGCCACGTCTCCGGGCCACGCCGTTCGCCCGACCGTCCTTCAGGCCGACGCACCGACCGGCGCCCCCGTGTCCGGCCGGGTCCTCGGCGACGCCGGCATCAGGCCGCAGGACCGGCCCGCCGTCCAGCGGTTCCGCGAACTGCGCGCGGGCCTCGCCACGGCGGCACAACCCTCGGACACGGCCGCCGGCCACGCCGCCCGGGCGCCGATCGCCGCCCAGGCCCACCGGTGGTGGGGCACCGAGCTGGGCCCCAACGGCAACACCGGCTACGACGCCGTCATCGCCACCCACACCCTCGACGACGCGCTGCGCCTGAGCGGCGCCAACGACTTCCTCTACGCCCCCACCACCAAGCCGCGCAGCAACTCCTGCATCGAGACGGTCACCGTCCACACCCGGGACAGCGCCCAGATATGGGCCTGGGACTGGTGCACCACCGACCCCTCCCAGGCGGTCGGCGCGACCGTCGACATCGACGCCGCCTTCCTCCGGAAGTACGGCACCACCGTGAACGGCCGCTCCGCCTACAGCGTCCAGGTCCAGCTCACCGACGCCCGGACCAACACCTGGAGCGCCTCCCTCTACAACGTCGCCACCAGCACCTGGGACCCGTTCTTCACCAGCCGGGGCACCGACCAGACCGGCCTCGACTACGGCTGGGACATGTTCGAGTACTACTCCGACCGGACGGCCGGCGGCAACGTGGGCGTCTGCCAGGACCTGAGCGGACGGGTCGTCGAGACCACCGGGCTGAAGGTCCGCACCCCCGCCACCGGCGCCTGGAGCGACGCCGGCCCCTCCAACTCCACCGTCTTCCCCGCCGCCACCATGAACCCGTCGACCTACTACTGCCCCGGCATCGCCGGCCGCATGGCCACGGCCTACAGCGCCTGGCAGGTGACCGTCCGCTGAACCGCCGTCCGCCCGTACGGGACCCGGCCGTTCCGGAGAGGAGTTACGGGGCCGGCCGGGGCTCGACGGGGGAGGGCGCGGCGGAAGAACCCGTACGAGCCCCAGACGAGGTCGGCGTCGGGGTGGTTGGTGTGGGGCGAGAGCACGGGGGCGATCCTCCTCCCGGAGCGACGGCTGACGGACAGTCGGACCGACGGGGGCCCGTGGCACCTCCTGTCGGCGGGCGTGGGTAGGGTGACATGCCCGTGCCGCGCGGCCGGTTTCCCGCTGCGCGGCCTTTCGTCATGTCAGGAGATATCTGGGTGAAGACCCGTATGACAGCGCTCCGGAGCGCCGCGGCCGTCGTGACGGCCGTGCTCATGGCGGCGCCCGCCGCCGGCTCGGCCGTAGCCGCCCCCGCCGGAAGCCCGGACACCAAGACGGTCACGTACCAGGGCCGAGCCTTCCAGGTGCCCACGGCCTGGCCGGTCGTGGACCTGGCCGCCGACCCGCAGGCCTGCGTCCGCTTCGACCAGCACGCGGTGTACCTCGGTCACCCGGGCGAACAGCAGGTCTGCCCGCCGCGGCTGACCGGCCGCTCGGAGGCACTGCTGGTCGAGCCCGCCGCCGGCACCGCACCCGACCGGGAGGGCTCCAACCCCGTCGCGCAGACGATCCGGGCGAACGACGGCGCCGTCGCGGTGACCGGCACGTACGACACGGACCAGCCTCTGGTGCGCCGGATCATCACCGGCGCCGGGCTCACCCCCGCGCCGGAACACCGACCGGAGCCGGCGCCCGCCGCACCCCGGACGGCCCCCGCCGCGAAGTCCGCCACCCCCAAGTCCGCCGCCGCGCCGTCCAGCCGGGCCATGGCCGCACCGATGTCGGCCGCCGCCCAGGTGCCCGCGTCGGCGACGAACTACACCGGCAAGGGCTTCGACGCCTGTACGGCGCCCTCCAGCGCCGCGATGAACGCGTGGATGAACTCCTCCCCGTACCGGGCGGTCGGCATCTACATCGGCGGTGTCAGGCGGGGCTGCGCCCAGCCGAACCTGACGTCCTCCTGGGTCCAGCAGCAGCAGGCCGCGGGCTGGTCCTTCATGCCGCTGTACGTCGGCGTGCAGGCCCCGAAGATCGCCTACCCCGCCACCGAGGGCGCCAACGCCGCCGACGACGCGGTGGCCCAGGCCCAGGCCCTCGGCTTCGGACCCGGCACGATCCTCTACTACGACATGGAGGGCTACACCACGCCGCAGTACTCGGCCACGGTGCTCGCCTTCCTCACCGCCTGGACCAACGAACTGCACGCCTGGGGCTACAACTCCGGTGTCTACAGCAGCTCCTCGTCCGGCATGAAGGACCTCGCCGCCAACGCCGGCAACAGCGCCTACACCATGCCCGACGCCGTCTTCAGCGCCAACTGGAACGGCAAGGAGGACACCGCCGACCCGTCGATACCGACCGGCTACTGGTCCAACCACCAGCGCGCCCACCAGTACGCCTCGCCGCAGAACCCGGAGAGCTGGGGCGGCTACTCGATAGCCATCGACCAGGACTACGTCGACATCCAGCTCACCAGCGCTCCGCCGTCCCTGTCCTCCGCGCTCTTCCTCGGTGTCCGCCAGAGCTCGGGTGCCTGGCCCGGCTTCAGCCCGCTGACGGGCGGGGCGGGCGTGTTCCGCGGCTCGGAGGCCGCGATCGCCGGGCTGCCGGGCGGCTCCTCGCAGGAGCTGGGCATCGGCCTGGACGGCCGGCTCTACCACGGGGTCCGCGCCGCGAACGGCGGTTGGAGCGGCTTCGCCGCGCTCCCCGACGACGGCACGCCCGCCACCCAGGCCCGCCGGGCCGCCATCGCGGGCCTGCCGGACGGCTCCTCGCAGGTGGTGACCATCGGCAGCGACGGCAACGTCTACCACCGGATCCGGCTCGCCGACGGCAACTGGTCCGGCTTCGCTCCGCTCCCCGGGGTCGGCACCCCGACCATGGCGGCCGGGGACGTCGCCATCGCGGGCCTGCCCGACGGGTCCGCCCAGGTCCTGGCGATCGGCAACGACGGCAACGTCTACCACGAGACCCGCTTCTCCAACGGCAGTTGGAGCGGCTTTGCCCCGCTGCCCGGGGTGAACAGCTCGCGGATGGCGGCCGGCCGGGTGGCCATCACGGGCCTGTCGGACGGCTCCTCGCAGGTCCTGGCGATCGGCAGTGACGGCAACGTCTACCACGAGACCCGCTTCGCCGACGGCAACTGGTCCGGCTTCGCCGCGCTCCCCGGCGTCGGCACGCCCACCATGGCCGCGCGGACGGTCGGCATCGCCGGCCTGCCGGACGGTTCGTCCCAGGTGGCGGTCGTCGGCGGTGACGGCAACGTCTACCACGAGACCCGCTTCGGCAACGGCTCCTGGTCCGGCTTCGCCGCCGTCCAGGGCCCGTACGGCGCGAGCACCTTCCCGGCCCAGCGC
>NZ_JBHVET010000388.1:0-7777 GCF_042802135.1 Kitasatospora sp. NPDC057512 | reverse complement strand
GCCAGGACCGGCGGGCCGCGCGGCGGGGTGGGGCGCGGTGGTCATGAAGCCGGGTGCAGTCGGCCCAGCCCGTCGGACACCCGGGCGGCACCGTCGGCGAGCAGCACGCCGGGGGTCGACTCCGAGAAGGGCACCACCACGAAGGCCTTGCGCTGCACGGCGGTGAGCCTGCTCAGCACCGGGTCGTTCTCCAGGTAGTCGATCTTGGACTGGGCGGTGTCCCAGCCGGCGTCCGCGACCACGATGGCGTCCGGGTCCGCCGCGACGACCTTCTCCCAGCTCACGTTCTGCCAACTGCCGGGCAGGTCCCCGAAGACGTTGCGGGCACCCACGGCGTCGAGCACGAGTTGGGGCCCGCCACGGCCGGCGCCGACGTACGGCGTCTTGGTGCCCGAGTCGAACCACAGGACCTTCAGGCCCTTGCCCGCGGCCGTCGCCGTGAGCTGCGCCAGCTGCTGCTCCTGCTGCCGCTGGATCGCGGCGGCCCGCTCCGGGACACCGAAGACCGTGGCGACGTCGTTCAGTTCGCCCCACGCCGCCTGCCAGCTCGTCGGTGGCACCTTGCTCTTGTCCGGGCAGCCGAACGGGGACAGGTACGACGGGACGCCCTGGCCGCGCAGTTCCTCCCGGGTGCCCGCGACCTTCTCGGTGAACGCGCTGGAGTAGGAGGCGTACAGGAAGTCGGGACGGGCCGCGAGGAGGTTCTCCTTCGTCGGGTACGCCTTGGAGAGCACCGGGACGGAGTCGTAGGCCGCCTTCCACCTCTCCGGGACGGAGTCGTCGAGGTAGGCGGTACCGGCCATCCGGGACTGCAGCCCGAGGGCCAGGGCCACCTCGGTGGCACCCTGGTTGAGCGTCACCAGCCGGTCGGGCGGCGCGCCGACCGTCACGGTGGTCCCGCAGTTGTCCACGCTGACCGGCGCGGCACCTCCGGCCGTCCCGCCGGACGTGACGGGTGCGACGGGCGCGGGGGCGCCCGCGCAGGCTCCGAGCACGCCGGTGAACAGCAGGGCCGCGACCGCCCGGACGGCGCGTGTCGGACCTGTGGGACGTACCGGACGTACGGGATGTACGGGACGCACAAAACGCGCAGAACGTACGGATCGGACCGGATGCGGGTACGGCAGACCGCTGGGCACGTGTTCTCCAAAACCCTCGTGGAACATGTCGCGCCGTGGCCGGTCTCCTGGCTTCCGCATCGACGCGCCGCGGCCGACCTTCCCGAGCGGCTCTTCCAACCCGCCCAGTGGCCCTGACCGCTGGCGGAAGCCGGTCAGCGAGGGCCGCGGAACTCCGCGGCAACAGTGGCGAGGGCCGCACCGGACTCAGACCGGTTTCCCGAACACCACGGCGATGGCACGGTATCAGGCGTGGTCAGGTCGGCCTCGACCGGCCGGGGCCCTCCGGCGGAGCCGCCCCGGCAGTGCCGCGCGGCCGTCGGGGTGGTGGCGATCCGGACGGCGAACCCGTCAACCGGCCGCCGGGGTGATCTCGTACATCCCGGGGCCGTCCAGGTAGCGCACCGTGTTGAGGTCGCGCTGCAGGATCGCGTCCACCGGGTGGCCGAGCGTCAGGGTGGCCGGGTATTCGCGATCGTAGGTCGTCGCGGTGATCGCGTCGCCGGGCCTCACCAGCACGGTGAGGGAACGGAAGCTCTCCAGTCGCTCGAGCCGGCCCAGCGCGCGGTAGCCCCGTAGCCGTCCCGAAGCCGGAGCCACCAGCGCCGCCCAGGCGAACGCGTGCCGCCGCCGGTAGGGCCGGCCCGCCCGGGCGCGGAACCGCTCGGGCCGGACGTAGGCGTCGACGGTCCACTCCAGTTGGCCCTCGCCCAGGACCTCGGCCGTGTAGTACGGAAGCCCCGAAACGCGGGCGCCCGCCTCGACCAGCCGTGGGCCGTCCGGGGTCAGCTTGATCTCCAGGTGCGCCGCACCGTACCGGATGCCGAGGGCGTCCAGCACCCGGCGGCCGTAGGCGAGGAGCTCGCCGACCGGCTGTTCGTCGGAGCGCAGCAGCACCTGCGCGGTCACCAGGTCCCGCACCCCGTTGGCCTCGATCCGCTCGGTGCGCCAGGCGTCGGTCAGCTGGTGCACCCCCGCGCAACTGACCGTGTTCACGATGTACTCGGCGCCCACCAGGTACTCCTGGGCGACGACCTCGGTGATCGGCTCGCCCAGCACCGTACGGCGGCTGCGCAGCCCGCGCAGCGCGGCGACCGAGTCCTGCGGCAGGTCGCAGAACGACACGCCGGCACCCCAGTAGCCGCGCAGGGGCTTGACGACCACGGTCCCGCCCACCTTCTCGTGCCAGGCCAGGAGTTCGGCCTCGTCACCGGTGCGCAGCTGCCGCATGCCGGGGACGCCCTGAGCCTTGACCGTTTCGATCTGCACGTACTTGTCGCGCCGCGCGCTGCTCAGGGCGGTGCCGTTGGAGGCCAGGCCCAGCCGCTCGGAGAGGGCGTCGGCGAGCTCCACCCCGGTCTCGCGACCGGCCAGCACCGCGACCGGCCCCAGTGCGGCGAGCTGTGCGGTCAGGACGTCCAACTTGCCGTCGTGGACGAGCACATGACCGAAGGCCCGGTCGTCCACCGGATCGAGTCCGACCGGAGGGGCGGGAGTGCTCCGGACCTGGACCACCTCGCCGCCCAGCGCGCCGAAGGCGCCGGTGAACCCGGAGGACGTGCCGAACGCGTCGACGACCGCGACACGGAATGCTGACATCGGTTGCCTGCCTACTGGTCGGCCGGAGCGGAGCCGGGGTGGGTGAGATCGGCGCGAAGTGCGAGGATCCGGTACACCGCGTTGGTGAGCACATGCCGGACGCTGAACCCCGACGTGCCGGGGTCCCGGCCGTCCAGGATGGCGTGTTCGCCGCCCTGCTCGCGGATGGCGCGACGGGTCAGCCCGGTCCGCTCCCGGAACGCCTCGGGGAGCGCGTGCCGGGTGACACCCAGGTGCGCCATCCGGAAGTCCACGAACTTGTCGATCACCCTGACCAGCCGGGCGCGGCCCGCGCGGTCGAGCACCAGCCGTCCGTCCCGCAGCCGCTGGGACACGTTCGCCCCGCGGATGGAGTCGCCGCGCCAGCGCGCGATGACGGGCCGGGACCACGAGGGGAAGTAGGACATCGACTGGTCCAGGAAGACGCCGTACTCCTTCGACGGCGGCAGCAGGGCCAGTTCGAGGAGGTGGACACTGGGCATGAACGCACCGCTCGCGCCGCGCGGGCCGCCGGGATGGCCCATGTGGTAGGGGCGGAACCGGTTGAACGCCTGCTGGGACAGCCGGCGGTAGCTGGCCATGTACCGGGTGAACTCCGCGAGGTGCTCGACGACGTCGTCCAGGACCGCGGCCGGTCGGGCGGCGGCCGTCGGCAGGACCAGCGAGCGCAGGCCGTAGGCGGCCGATGTGGCCCAGGGTTCGGAGAGGTGGTGGCCGAGGTAGAAGTCCCGTTCGAGAGTGGCGTCCCGGCCTGCGGAGAACACCCGGATGTCCCCGCTGCGCCGGTGTTCCTCGCAGTTGACGTCGATCAGGAGCTCATAGCTCAGGTGGGGATCCAGGGCGGGAAACCTGCCGCACTGGGCGGATATCAGCTCGGTCAGGGCGCGGGGTGCGGCCTGCGGCCCCGCGGGCGCGTAGCCGCTGAGCAGGAAGAGCAGATCGAGCTGGAGGAGACGCGCGGTCCGCTCGTCGCCCTCGGAGCGGCACTGCGGACCGACGGTCCGGAGCATCTGCTCCTGGGAGTCGGCGAGTTGACGGTACGTCAGACGTCCTGCCGAGAGGTCGCCGAGGGCGGCGGGAAGGCCGCACAGGACGTAGTCGCGCAGCGGCGAGCCCGAGCGACCGGGGGAGGGAGAGGTGTGCTGCCGGGGGCGTGCGACACCGTCGAAGAGCTGGCTGCTGTTCACGTCTTCTCCTTGCCGGCCGCCGCGACGGGCCGTGACGGCGCTGGGGTTGGTGTTGCCCGGAGGCCCGGCCGCCTGCCGGGGCCCGTACCGGCGGCGCCGAGGCCGCGGGCGACGAGCGCGGCCGTCGAACGGTGCGTTCCGGCAGAGGGGGTGCGACGCGTCGAGCGGAACCGCCGGCCCAAGCGTGCTTCACCGCCACGCGTCGGCACATCAGTCATCTGACGGCGGGAGTCGACCGGTTGAGCCCGTCGGCGCGTGTCGGGCGGTGAGCCGTGACCGGGGTGAGCGGGCCTGGTTCGGGCTGGACGAGGAGTTCACCGGTAGAGCGGACGCACCGTCAAATGACCGATGTGGAACAGAAGTGCCGAGCCGATGATGGGGAGCACGCGCCCGCTCCGAAGGGCGGCGCCACGTCCGGGCCTCCCGTGATCAGCAGCCCGCTGTCCGACAGCGTCCGAGCGGTCGCCGGCAGTGGCCGGGTGTTCCAGGCGCAGAACCGGGCCCGGTCCTTCCGGTGGCACCCTCCAGCGACACCATCACGCGCACGGAAAGGTGATTCACATGTTCACACCCAAGGCCATGCTCCGCGGCTCGGCCGCCACGGCGATGGTCGTCGCCGCCCTGACCGGCCTCGGTGCCGGATCGGCACACGCCGCCGGCTGGCCTCCGTTGCAGCCGGGCGCCCACCTCTACTCGGGCACCGGCGGGAGCGGCGCGGTGACCGCGGTCGACCTCGACGACTTCGGCACGTGCCACACGCTGGCGGCACCCGCCCGATCGGTCCAGGTCGCCTCCGGCTCCGCGTCCGTGGTGCTGTACTCCGGCGCGGGCTGCTCCGGCGCCACCCCGTGGGCCACCGGCTCGCTGGCCCAGTTCAACCTGCCGTGGCCGGTGCTGAGCTACCGGGTGGTCCCGGCCTGACGCCACCCGGACCAGGGCGGTACGGCCCTCGGCGACCTCTCCGCACGGAGGCCTCTCAGCCCCGGTCAGGAGGGGCGCCGGGTGGGCCGGTGACGCCCGACGGCGGGTGGAACACCGCACATCCCGTTCCGACACAAGGAGTCCTCGATGGCAGCGCACGAAGACATGAACCGGCCCACCACCGGTCGACGCCGTTTCCTCGGTCTCGCGGCGGCCGGTGTCGTCGCCGGCCAGGCCGGCCTGGCCGCCCCGGCCCAGGCGGCCACCGGCCCGGGGACGGTCTCGGCAGCCGCCGGGCCGACGCCGGGCCGGGCACCCGCGTCGGGAGCAGGGATCCGGCCGTTCCGTATCAAGGTCTCGCAGGCGGACCTCGACGACCTGAGGCGGCGCGTTCGGGCGACCCGGTGGCCCGACCGGGAGACGGTCCACGACCGCAGCCAGGGCGCGCAGTTGGCGAAGATGCGGCCGCTGATGGAGTACTGGGGCACCCGGTACGACTGGCGCAGGCTGGAGCGGCGCCTCAACGAACTGCCGCAGTACGTCACGGAGATCGACGGACTGGACATCCAGTTCGCCCACATCCGCTCCCCGCACGCCGGAGCCATGCCGATGCTGATGACGCACGGCTGGCCCGGGTCGATCGTCGAACTGCTGAAGGTCATCGGGCCGCTGACCGACCCCACCGCGCACGGCGGCCGCGCGGAGGACGCCTTCCACCTGGTGCTGCCGACCCTGCCCGGCTACGGCTTCTCGGGTGCTCCGACCAGGCCCGGGTGGAACTTCGCCCGCATCGCGCCCGCCTTCCACGAGCTGATGAGGCGCCTCGGGTACCCGGAGTACGTCTCGCAGGGCGGCGACCACGGCGCGATCCTCTCCGAGGTGCTCGCCGTCCAGCAGCCGAAGGGGTTGCTCGGCATCCACGTCAACATGCCGGGGACCGTGCCGGACGACGTCCTGCGCCGTGTGCGCAACTTCGATCCGGCCCCGGCGAACCTGTCGGCCGAGGAGAAGCGGGCGTACGACCGGCTGCTGCACTTCTACCGCGACGGCTTCGGCTACGCGGCGATGATGAACCAGACCCCGCAGACGATCGCCTACTCCCTCACCGACTCCCCGGTCGGCATGGCGTCCTACTACTACGACAAGTTCGCGGAGTGGACGGACTCCGGTGGTGAGCCGGAGAAGGTCCTGACGTACGACGAGATGCTCGACGCGATCTCGATGTACTGGCTGACCGGCACCGGCGCGTCGTCGTCCCGGCTGTACTGGGAGGGTGCCCAGGCCGGCGGAGGACCGTTCAACGCGGTGTCCATTCCGAAGCTGCCGGTCGCGGTGACGGTCTTTCCCGCCGAGATCTACCCCGCGCCGCGCAGCTGGGGCGAGCGGACCTTCGGCAACATCATCCACTGGAACGAGGTCGACAGGGGCGGCCACTTCGCCGCCTGGGAGCAGCCGCAGCTCCTGGCCGAAGAACTCCGCGCCGCCTTCCGGACGCTGAGGTGACACGGCGCGGTGGTGCGGGGTCCCGCACCACCGCCGGGCCGCGCTACCGGCTGACCGCCGCGCGTCTCCGTCCCGGAGGCGGTTGCTCCCCAGCCGTCGTGACGGAACCCGTGCGGCTCGGCCGGCCCCGCCCTTCGTAGGATGGGTGCAGCTCCTCCGGGAGGAACTCTCCCCGGAGGTGCCATGTCGCAGTCCGCGAACCACCAGCTCATCGGGCGTACCCGGGAGGTGGAGGTGATGGAGCGTCTGCTGCGCGAGGTGCGCGACGGGCGCAGCCGGGTGCTGGTGCTGCGGGGTGAGGCCGGCGTGGGCAAGTCGGCGCTGCTCGACCATCTGGCCGGGCAGACGGGGCAGTGGCAGGTGGTGCGCGCGGCCGGTGTCGAGGCCGAGGCCGAGTTCGCCTATGCGGCCCTGCAACGGCTGTGCGCCCCGCTGTTGTCGCACATCGGCCGGCTGCCGGAGGTGCAGCAGGACGCGCTGCGGGTCGCGTTCGGCCTGAGCACGGGGAACCCGCCCGAGATGCTGCTGGTGGGGCTCGCGGTCCTCGGTCTCCTCGCCGAGGCGGCGGCCCGGTCCGCGCTGGTGTGCCTGGTCGACGACGCGCAGTGGCTGGACCTGATGTCCCGGCGAATCCTGGCGTTCGTCGGGCGCCGGCTGGACGCGGAATCGGTCGCGCTGGTGTTCGCCGAGCGGATCACCGACGGGAAGGCGGACGACGAGGGCCTTTCCGGTCTGCCGGACCTTCCGCTGGGCGGGCTGGCCGATGCCGACGCCCGGGCGCTGCTGGACGGCGTGCTGCCGGGGCCGGTCGACGCCCGGGTACGGGACCGGATCGTGGCCGAGACCGGCGGGAATCCGCTCGCCCTGCTGGAACTGCCCCGGGGCCTGTCGCCGGCGGAGTTGGCGTTCGGCTTCGGCGGGCCCGGCGCCGGCCCGCTGGCGACCCGGCTCGAGGACGGCTTCCGCCGGCGCGTCGACGCCCTGCCGGCCGACACCCGCGCCCTGCTGCTGGTCGCGGCGGTCGAACCGGTCGGCGACGGGCCGCTGTTGTGGCACGCTCTGCGTCTGCTGGGCATCGGGCTGGAGGCCGTGGCACCGGCCGAGGCCGCGGACCTGATCACCCTGGGAGCCGCCGTGCGGTTCCGGCACCCGCTGGTGCGTTCGGCGGTGTGGCGCGGCGCGGATGCCGCGGCGCTGCATGCGGCGCACGCGGCCCTGGCCGAGGCCACCGACGCCGAGCGCGACCCCGACCGGCGGGCCTGGCACCGGGCCCACGCCGCGGTCGGGCCGGACGAACAGGTGGCGGCCGCACTGGAGAGCTCCGCCGACCGGGCCCTGGCACGCGGCGGCCGGGCGGCCGCCGCCTCCTTCCTGGAACGTGCCGCCGCGCTCACCCCTTGCCCGGAGGCGCGGGCGCGGCGCGCACTGGCGGCCGCGGCGGCCCATGTC
>NZ_JBHVET010000387.1:0-7786 GCF_042802135.1 Kitasatospora sp. NPDC057512 | reverse complement strand
CCGTCGCAGCGGGTCCTGGACCAGGGGACGCCCCGGGTCAGGGATGTCCGGGTCAGGCCTTGCCGTTCGCCCGCTGCTCGGCGAAGCGGACCAGGGTGCGCACCGCGCTCGCGGTGCCGCCCTTCGGGGTGTAGCCGTACGGCGCGCTCTCGTGGAACGCCGGACCGGCGATGTCCAGGTGCGCCCAGTCGGTGCCCTCGGCCACGAACTCCTTCAGGAACAGGCCGGCCACCAGGCCGCCGCCCATCCGCTCGCCCATGTTCGCCAGGTCGGCGATGGTCGACTCGGTGAAGCCCTTGCGCAGCTCGGCCGGCAGCGGCATCGGCCAGGACTGCTCGCCCGCCTCGCCGGCCAGGACGTGCAGCTCCTCGCGCAGCTCGTCGTCGTTGGCCATCACGCCGAAGGTGCGGTTGCCCAGGGCCAGCACCATGGCGCCGGTCAGGGTGGCCACGTCGACGATGACGTCCGGGTTCTCCTCGCCGGCCCGCACGATCGCGTCGGCCAGCACCAGGCGGCCCTCGGCGTCCGTGTTCAGGACCTCGACGGTCTTGCCGCCGTACATCTTCAGCACGTCGCCCGGGCGGGTGGCGGAGCCGGACGGCATGTTCTCGGCCAGCGCCAGCCAGCCGGTGACGTTGACGGCCAGGCCCAGGCGCTTGGCGGACACCACGGCGGCGAGGACGGCGGCGGCGCCGGCCATGTCGCACTTCATGGTCTCGTTGTGGCCGGCCGGCTTCAGCGAGATGCCGCCCGAGTCGTAGGTGATGCCCTTGCCGATGAACGCCAGGGTGGCCTTGGCCTTCGGGTGGGTGTAGGCCACCTTCACCAGGCGGGGCGGGTTCGCCGAGCCGCCGCCGACGCCCAGCAGGCCGCCGAAGCCGCCCTTGGTCAGCGCCTTCTCGTCCAGCACCTCGACCTTGAGGCCGTGCTCCTTGCCGGCCGCCTGGGCGATCGCGGCGAAGCTCTTCGGGTTCAGGTCGTTCGGCGCGGTGTTGACCAGGTCGCGGGCCCGGTTCATCTCCTCGCCGATCGCGGTGGCGCGCTCCACGGCGGCCTTGGCGTCCTTGCTGCCCTTGCGGGCGGCCAGCACGACCAGCTCGCCGACCGGCTCCTTGCCGTTGCCGTTGCCCTTGTAGGTGCCGAAGGCGTACGAGCCGAGCAGGCCGCCCAGCGCGACCGCCTCGATGTCCGCCGCGGACTCGGCCGGCAGAGCCAGCGCGGCCTTCTTGGCACCGGCCAGGGTGCGGGCGGCGACACCGGCGGCGCGGCGCAGCGCCTCCAGCTCGTAGCCGTCCTCGGCGGCCTCGCCCAGGCCGACCGCGAGCACGAGCGCGGCCTTCAGGCCGGCGGGGGAGGGGACCTTGACGGCCTCGCCCTCGGCGCCGGTCGCGCCCAGGGTGCTGAGGACCTCGGTCAGCTTGCCCTCGAACGCCTCGTTCACGGCCTCGGCACCGGGGGCCAGCACGATGCCCTTCGGGCCCTTCGCGACACCGACCACCAGGGCGTCCGCGCGCAGCGAGGCGGCGGAGGAGGTGCTCACAGACAATGCAGTCACGTAATGCGTCCTGTTCTTTCGCGGTCCACGGCCGGCCACGGCGAGGCTGCCGCACCGGCGCAGCCCGCGCCGTCGCAGGCCGTCCGCCGGCGGGCCTCCGGGTCCGGGCCCCCTGGCTGCGCGCGTCCGCCGGGGTGGCCGCGTACACCAGAGGCCCCGGCTCCTCGGTACGCGCCGGGCGGGCAGGACCTGCCACGGTGCAGGGCTGCGGTGCTCCACGCATGGTAGTCCGCATGCTGGGATCACGCGCCGCCCGGTGTCAGCCGAGCAACGACAGGGCGAACAGCGAGGCGGTCGCGGCGGTTTCGGCCATCGCGCCGAGCACGTCCCCGGTGATCCCGCCGAACCTGCGCACGCACCGCCGGAGCAGCAGCCAGGAGCAGCCCGTACCGACCGCAACGGCCAGCGGGAGGCGGAGAACTGACCATCCGTCGACCAGTCCGGCCGCGGCCAGGGCGAGCGCGGCGGCGGCCGTCGCGGCGGCGGCCCCGGCGGGCGGCACGGTGCCCGCCACCATCGCCCCCAGGCCGCCCGGCCGGGCGGCCGGCACCGACCGCAGACAGCCCCAGGCGAGCGCGCACCGGGCGGCCGTCGCCGAGGCGAGCACCGCGAGTGCGCCGCGCAGCGGGGAGTGGCCGAACTGCCCGGCCAGCGCGGCCACCTGGGCGAGCAGGACGAGGACCAGGGTCAGTACGCCGAACGGACCGATGTCGGACTGCTTCATGACGCGCAGCGCGTCCTCGGCCGGCTTCCCGCTGCCCAGCCCGTCGGCGACGTCCGCCAGGCCGTCCAGGTGCAGACCCCGGGTCAGCCCGGCCAGCACCCCCACGGCGGCCACCGCGCCGAGCGGCCCGCCCGCCCGCCAGGCCACCAGCGCCCCGGCCGCGGCCGCCAGGGCGCCCAGCACCAGCCCGACCACCGGGGCCGCCACCATCGCCCGGGCCGCCGCGGCCCGGTCCCAGCGCTCCACCCGCACCCGCAGTACGGACAGTGTCCCGAACCCGAACCGCAGGCCCTCGGCCCAGTCGGCCCGGTCGCCGCGGTCCGTCATGTGCGCGTTCCCCTCGAAGGTCGGACAGAAAGACAGCAAGACAGTAGGAAAGGGCGGGAACGCAAGAACGCCCCGGCGAAGGGGCGTTCTCCGGACGGCCGGGGCCGCCGCTACAGCTTCCGCAGCAGGTCCGCCGCCGAGGGCAGCTTCGGCTGCTCCTTCGGCGCGCCCGGCGCCGTCGGCACGAAGGGCTTCGGCGCCTCGTCCGCGAGCACGTCCCCCGCGGCCTGGAGCAGCGGCAGCGCCAGCAGCGCGCCGACGCCCTCGCCCATGGTGATGCCCTGGTCCTGCAGCGGCGTCAGGGTCAGCCGGTCGTACGCCTTCGCCTGGGCCGGCTCGCCGCTGGACTGCCCGGCCCGCCACCACTCCGGCGCGCGGAAGGCGATCCGCTGCGCGACCAGCGCGCAGGCCGCCGAGACCACGCCGTCCAGCACCACCGGCAGCCGTCGGACGGCCGCCTGGAGCAGGAAGCCGGTGATCGCGGCGAAGTCGGCCCCGCCGGTGGCGCCGAGCAGCGCCAGCTGGTCGCCGAGCACCGGCCGGGCCCGCCGCAGCGAGTCCCGGATGGTGGCGCACTTGACCATCCACACCCGGTCGTCGATCCCGGAGCCGCGCCCGGTCACCGCCGCCGCGTCGGTGCCGCAGAGCGCGCCGACCAGCACGCCGGCCACCGTGGTGGCGCCGACCCCGAGGTCGCCGAGCAGCACCAGGTCGGTGCCGGCGTCGGCCTCCTCGTCGGCGACGGCCATGCCGGCCCGGAACGCCCGGACGGTCTCCTGGGCGGTGAGCGCGTCCTCGACGTCGATCCGCCCGGAGCCGCGCCGGATCCGGTGGGCGACCACCTCGTCCGGGAAGTCGGTCGGGTCGGCGTCCACGGCGACGTCGACGACCCGCACCCGGGCGCCGTAGCGCGCGGCCAGCCGGGACACCGGCGCGCTGCCGTCGAGCACGGCCCGCACCCGGGCCGCGGTGCCGCCCTGGGCGGGCATCCGGGAGACCCCGAGCGCCGCCACGCCGTGGTCGGCGGCGAACAGCAGCACCTTGGGGGCGGAGACGGGCAGCACCGGCGAGCGCCCCTGTACGGAGGCCAGCCAGCTGCCCAGCTCCTCGAGTCGGCCGAGCCCGCCGCGCGGCCGGTCGGCCGCCTGCCAGCGCTCCTCGGCGGCCCGCCGGGCGCTCTCGTCGGGGCGCTCGACGAGCGAGGAGAACGTATCGAGATCCACGGTCGTGTCCATCGTCCGGAAGGCTACACGGCGCGGGTGTTCAGCCAACGGCTGGCTTGACGGTCAGCACCTGACCGGCCACCACCAGCAGGACCCGCTCCGAGGCGTCGGCCACGGCCATGTTGAGCCGGCCCAGGGTGTCGCGGAAGCGGCGGCCCGCGGCGGTGGCCGGGACGACGCCCATGCCGACCTCGTTGCTCACCGCGACGGCGGTCCGCCCGGTGGCCGCCCAGGCCCGCGCCAGCGCCTCGCAGCGGCGCTGCACGGCGGCCTCGCCGCCGGCCGCCCAGACCTCGTCGTCCCAGGCGCCGCACTCGTCCATCACGGCGGTCAGCCACAGGGCGAGGCAGTCGACCAGCACCGGTGCCGGGTCGGCCGGGTCGGCCAGCACGGCCTCCAGGTCGCAGGTCTCGGCGGTGCGCCAGCTCGCGGGCCGGCGCTCCCGGTGCAGCGCGACCCGCTGGGCCCACTCGGCGTCGCCGTCCCGGGTGCCGCCGGTGGCCACGTACAGCACGTCCGGCCGGTCGGCGAGCAGCTGCTCGGCGCGGGTGGACTTGCCGGAGCGGGCGCCGCCGAGCAGCAGCGTGCGGGGCAGCGGAGGACGGGTGGGCTCGGATCGGGTCGCCATGCCGTCCATCCTGCCCGAGCAGGCATACGGAAGATCGGGCCGGGCAGGCTATGGTGCGCAGCAACACAGGCAGCGTGGTCAGTGGGAGGAGCCGGCATGGTCTGGACGTGGCGGTACGAGAAGGCGGACGGCAGCGCGGTGACGCCGGGCGCCGGCCAGGAGGAGTTCGCCGGCCAGGGGGACGCCGAGACCTGGATCGGGGAGACCTGGAAGCAGCTCGCGGAGGACGGTGTGGACACCGCGGTGCTGCTGGAGGACGACCGGGTCGTCTACGCGATGAGCCTGGGCGAGGAGTAGCGCGGACGGGGTGGAGCGGCCGCGGCGCGGCTACTTCGCCCCGATCACGTGCAGGAGCGCGGCGACCTGCCGGTACGGGTCGGTGCGGCCGGCCCGGTCCTCGGCTTCCAGGAGCTGGGCCAGCTGCCGCCCGTCCACCGGCGGGGCCGCGTCGTCCGGGGCGCTGTCGGTGAAGACCCGCACGCCGTACCAGTGCCGCAGCGGGACGGACACCTCGGAGAGGGTGACGGTGAGGTCGGCGAGCCGGTCGGCCCGTGCGGCCAGTCCGAGCCGGTTGTAGTACCGGTCGCTCTCGAAGGCGTGCAGGGCGGCCCGCCAGTCCCCGGCGGCGGCCGGCCGCAGGGCGAGCGCGTCGCGGTTGCGGACCAGCAGCGAGAGCAGCCCCCCGGGCGCCAGCAGCCGGGCCAGCGAGGCGATCATCGGGTCCGGGTCGGGCAGGTACATCAGGACGCCGTGGCAGAGCACCACGTCGAAGCTGCGCGGGCCGAACCAGCGCCCGCACTGGTGGCCGTCGCCGCTGAGCAGCTGCATCCGGCCGCGGACCTCCGGCGGCTCCTCGGCGAGCGCCCCCTGGGCGACGCCGAGCGCGACCGGGTCCGAGTCGATCCCGGTGACGTAGTGGCCGGCCCGGGCCAGCCGCAGGGCCTGGGTGCCCTGGCCGCAGCCGATGTCGAGGACGCGCTGCGCGCTGCGGCCGGCCAGCTGTTCGGCGAGCTGGCGGGCGACGAGCTCCTGGCGGACGAAGTTGCGCAGCCCGCCGAGCCGGTCCAGCCAGGCGCCGGTGCCGCCCGCGAAGGAGCCGCTGCGCGAGGGCAGCCGGCGTTCCTGGGCGAGGCGGTCGTGGCCGCCGTGGCCCTGCCCCGGAAGCGCGCCGCCCTGCCCGGGGAGTGCGTAGAGGCCGGGCCCCTCCCAGGAGGGCGGGGCCCAGCCGGAGCCGACCGGTTCGGCGGTCAGGGCTTCTCCCCGCGCCGCACCTGCGGCTTGGGCAGGCGCAGCCGGCGCATCTGGAGGGTGCGCATGATGCCGTACGCGACGGCGCCGCGGGTGTTCTGGTCGGCGAAGCGCTCGGCCAGCTGCTTGCGCAGGCCGAGGCCGAGGCGGACGAAGTCCAGGATCACCACCACGAAGAACAGCAGGAACAGCAGCGTGGAGAGCAGCTGGAGCGCCGGCACCTTGACGATGCTGAGCACCAGGATGACCACGGCGGCCGGCAGGAAGAACTCGGCCAGCGACCAGCGGGAGTCCACGTAGTCGCGGGCGAACTTGCGCACCGGGCCCTTGTCACGGGCCGGAAGGTGGCGCTCGTCGCCGTTCATCAGCGCCTGGCGCTGCTTCTCGCGCTCGGCGCGCATCCGCTCGCGCCCCTGGCGGGCGGCCTCCTTGCGGTCCTTGGGCACGGTCACCCGGGTACGCCGGTTGGCCTCGGCCTCACTGCGCTTGGGGGTGGGGCGGCCCTTCTTGGCCTGCGGATCGCGGGCCTGGGTCGTCTCGTCCTGCTTCTCCAGCACGGTGGCGGAGGCGGCGGCATCATCTGAACGGCGTCGGAACACACCACCAGCGTACGGGGTGCGACGCGGCTTCCACGGGCGCCCTCGGAACCGAACACATATCGATACCGCCAGGTCGCCGTCCGAAGCGGGTTTCCCGGGGCCTTCCCGTAGGGGATCAGTCGGATGGACGATGGGGGGTATGAGGGGCGGATCCACCCGGGGGAGGAGGAAACGCCACTGGTCGCTGTAGCAGTCTTGTTGCAGGCAGGTGCACTGCGGCGAAGGGCTCGCTGCACATACACTCGTCGTGTCTGGTAACGAGATAGAGACCGCAGGCCGGAGAAGGGGGCACCCGAGGCCCATGAGCGACGGAATCATGAAGCGTATGGGGCTGATCTTCCGCTCCAAGGCGAACAAGGCCTTGGATCGGGCGGAGGATCCGCGTGAGACGCTTGACTACTCCTACCAGAAGCAGCTTGAGCTGCTCCAGAAGGTACGGCGTGGTGTCGCGGATGTCGCGACCTCGCGCAAGCGGCTCGAACTCCAGCTGACCCAGCTCCAGCAGCAGTCGGCGAAGTACGAGGACCAGGGCCGCAAGGCGCTGTCGCTCGGCCGCGAGGACCTCGCCCGTGAGGCGTTGACCCGCAAGGCCAACATGCAGTCGCAGATCAACGACCTGGAGACGCAGTACCAGCAGCTCCAGGCCGAGGAGGAGAAGCTCACCCTCGCCTCCCAGCGACTTCAGGCCAAGGTGGACGCCTTCCGCACCAAGAAGGAGACCATCAAGGCGACGTACACGGCCGCCCAGGCGCAGACCCGCATCGCCGAGTCCTTCTCCGGGATCTCGGAGGAGATGGGCGACGTCGGCCTGGCGATCCAGCGTGCCGAGGACAAGACCGCCCAGATGCAGGCCCGGGCGGGCGCGATCGACGAGCTGCTGGCCTCCGGCGCGCTCGACGACGCGAGCGGTCTCGGCCGCAAGGACGACATCGAGGCCGAGCTGGAGCGGGTGGCCGGCGGTTCCGACGTCGAGCTGGAGCTGGCCCGGATGAAGGCCGAGCTCTCCGGTCCCTCCTCGGCCGGCCCCGCCGCGATCGAGCAGGGCAAGCAGGACGTCCAGCCGCAGCCGCAGCAGGACACCCCGCGCATCAACTACAACAAGTGATCTGAGCTCGACCCCACGAACCAGGGAGACGCACGGCATGATCATGAGGGTCATGGGTGAGGGGCAGTACGAGGTGGGCGACGACCACCTGAACCTGCTCAACGAGCTCGACGCCGAGCTCGTCACCGCAGTGGAGTCGGGGGACGAGGCGCTCTTCCGCCAGGCCTACGCCAAGCTCATCGAGGCGGTGAAGCAGTACGGCACCCCGGTGCCGCTGGACTCGCTGGAGCCGTCCGAGCTGATCCTGCCGAACGCCGACGCGACGATCGACGAGGTCCGCGAGCTGTTGATGGCCGACGGCGAGGGCGTGATCCCGGGCTTCCCCGAGTAGGGCCCGCGGCCGCTGCCAGACGAAAGGGCGGGCCCCCTCCACCACC
>NZ_JBHVET010000386.1:0-7790 GCF_042802135.1 Kitasatospora sp. NPDC057512 | reverse complement strand
GACCACCGTCCCGCACCGGGGCGCCCGCACGCCGGCGTCCGACCGTCCGTCACATCCCCGTCCGTTGAGGCTGCTCGGGCAATCCGATTTCCGGACAATCCTCCTCGGCCCGTTCACGTGCGGACTTCTTCGAGTACGGTGGCATCCCGGCACCTCGGCGGCCGAACGCTCCGGCGGCGCCGGCACGCGGGCGGCGCCGTGACCACTCCCGGGCGCCACCCCGCCGTCGGTGTGCGGCAGTTCGCATCCGGGCCCGGCCGTCTCTCCGCCGGAGTCCGGCGAAGCAGCGCTGCCAGGACGTCGTCGTCCCGGGCCCCGGCGGACCTGCCCAAGGACGGAGCGCGATGACCAACGGACCGGACCTGCCCACGGGTGCCCGCCGGGTCCCGTACACCGACCCGGGGACGCCCGACCACCGGAGCCCGCTGCGGTACCTCTGGTGGCTCGTGTCGATGCAGCGCGGACGGGTGCTGCTCGGCGCGACCTGGGGAAGCCTGTGGATGTGCGCGCTGATGCTGCCGCCGTACCTGATGTCGCGGACGATCGACGACGGGCTGCGCGCGCGGGACACCGGGGCGCTGGTCGGCTGGGTGGCGGTGGTCCTCGCGGTCGGCGCGCTCATCGCGGTCCTCGGCATGCTGCGGCACCGCACGATGACGTTCATCCGGGCCGACGCCGCCTACCGGACCGTCCAGGCCGTCACCCGCCACGTGAACCGGCTGGGGACGACGCTGCCGCGCCAGGTGTCGGCCGGCGAGCTGACGCACCTGCAGGCCGGTGACGCCGGCCGGATCGCCCGGACGCTGACCATCACCGGGCCCGGCGTCGGCGCGGTGCTCGCGTACCTCGCCGCCGCCGTCCTGCTGGTCGGGATCTCCCCCGTCCTGGCCGCGGTGATCCTGCTCGGCGTCCCGCTGCTGGCCGTGGTCATCGGTCCGCTGATGGGGAGGCTGCACGGCGCCGAGGGCCGCTACCGCGAGGAGCAGGGGGCGCTGACCGCCCTGGCCGGCGACCTGGTGGCCGGGCTCGGGGTGCTGAACGGCATCGGCGGCAAGCCGATGTTCGCCGGGCGCTACCGGCAGCGCTCCCGGGAGCTGGTGCCGCTCGGCTACCGGGTGGCCTCGCTCACCAGCTGGGTCCAGGCGGTGGGCGCCTGCCTGCCCGTCGTCTTCCTGGCCGTGGTGACCTGGCTCGGCGCGCGGATGGCGGCGGCCGGCGACATCACGGTCGGCGAACTGGTCGCCGTCTACGGGTACGTGGCCGCCCTCCTGGCACCCGTCTCGTTCTTCGTCGAGGGCGCCGACGACCTCCCGCGCGGCCTCGTCGCCGCCCGCCGCGTCGTCGACATCCTGGCGCTGCGGCCCGAGTCCTCCGGCGAGCGCACCCGCACGGCGCCGCCCGTCGGTCCGGCGGAGCTGCACGACCCGGAGTCGGGCCTGGTGCTGCGCCCCGGGCAGGTCACGGCCCTGGTCGCCGCACGGGCCGACGAGGCCCGCGCGGTGGTGGACCGGCTGGCCGGCTACACCCCGTCCGGCGCCACCTGGGGCGGCGTCGACGTGTCCGCGTGGGAGACGGCCGCGCTGCGCCGGCACGTCCTGGTGTCCGACAACGAGTCCTACGTGTTCGGCGGCACCCTGGGCTCCGCGGTGGCGGTCCACGGCGGGCGCACGGCGGCGGAGATCGGGCGCGCGCTGCACGCGGCGGCGGCCGAGGACCTCGTCGGCCTCCTGCCCGGCGGCCTGGACGCACCGCTCCAGGACCGCGGCCGCAACGTCTCCGGCGGCCAGCTCCAGCGGCTGCGGCTGGCCCGGGCCCTGCTCGCCGACCCCGAGGTGCTGCTGCTCGTCGAGCCCACCTCGGCCCTGGACGCGCTCACCGAGGCCGCCGTCGCCGCCCGGCTCGGCGCCTTCCGCGCCGGCCGCACCACCCTGGTCGTCGGCACCTCCCCGCTGGTCCTCGGCCGGGCCGACCGGGTCTGCCACCTCGTGGACGGCAGGGTCCGCGCCGCGGGCACCCACGGCGAACTGCTCGCCGCCGAGCCCGCCTACGCGGCGCTGGTCCTCCGCGGCGACCCCGACGCCGACGCGAACCCCGACGCCACCGCAGAGCCCCGGGAAGGAGCAGCCCGATGAGCCACGACGACGACCCCCACCGGCTCCCCGTCGCCGACCGGGCGACCGTACGGCGGGCCGTCCGGCGCCTGCTCGCCGAGGACGGCCGGGCGATGTGCGGGGTCCTCCTCCTCACCTGCCTCGCCGCCCTGGCCGGGGTCGCCGGGCCGTGGTTCCTCGGCCGCATCGTCACCCGGGTCGAGCGGGGCGAGCTGACGGTCGGACAGGTCGACGGGCTGGCGGCGGCGGTGCTCGGCTTCGCCCTCGCCCAGCTGCTGCTGACCCGCTTCGCGCGCTACTTCTCGCACCGGTTCGGGGAGCGCGCCCTGGCCCGGCTGCGGGAGGAGGTCGTCGACCGGACGCTGGCGCTGCCCGGCCGGTACGCGGAGCGGGTGGGCACCGGCGACCTGGTGACCCGCTCCTCCCTCGACGTGGGCACGGTGGCCGCCACCCTGCGTGACGCGGCCCCGGACGTCTTCATCGCCGCGGTCCAGGTGCTGTTCGTCCTCGGCGCCGCGTTCCTGCTCGACCCGCTGATCGGGCTGTGCGCGCTGGTGAGCCTGCCGGTCGTCTGGGCGGTGGGCCGCTGGTACCTGCGCCGGGCCCGGGACGCCTACCTCGCCGAGGGCGCCGCCTCCGGCGCCGTCGTCGAGGCGCTCAACGCGACCGCCCACGGCGCCCGCACCGTCGAGGCGTTCGGGCTCGGCCCCCGCCAGGACCTCGCCGTGGACCGGGCGATCGACACCGCCTACCGGGCCGGCGTGCGCACCCTGTTCCTGCGCACCGTGCTGTTCCCCGTCACCGAGTTCGCCCACGCGCTGCCCACGGCGCTCGTCCTGCTGGTCGGCGGCCTCGGCTACCTCGACGGCGCGGTGGGCCTGGGCACGGTGGTGGCCGGCAGCCTGTACATGTGGCAGCTGGTCGACCCGCTCGACCGCGCCCTCAACTGGATGGAGCAACTACAGCGCAGCGGCGCCTCGTTCGCCCGCATCAAGGGCGTCGGCCTGGTGTCGGAGGACCCACCGGTGCTCGACCGGCGGCCGTCCGACGACCGGATCGAGGTCCGCGGCGTCCGGTACGCCTACCCGGGCTCGCCGGACGTGCTCAAGGGCATCGACCTGGTGGTCCGCCCGGGCGAGCGGCTCGCGGTCGTCGGCCCGTCCGGCGCCGGGAAGTCCACCCTCGGCAGGCTGCTGTCCGGCGTCGACGCTCCGGACGCGGGCCACGTCCGGGTCGGCGGCGTGCCGGTCTCCGACCTGGCGGCGGCGGGCGGCCTGGGCGACCGCATCGTCCTCATCACCCAGCAGCACCACGTGTTCCTGGGCACCCTCCGGGACAACCTGACCATGGCGGCCCCGGACGCCGGCGACGAGGAGATCCTCGCCGCGCTCGCCCTGGTCGAGGCCGGCTGGGTGCGCGACCTCCCGGGCCGGCTGGACTGCGCGCTCGGGGCCGGCGGCGTCGAACTCGACGCGGCGCAGGCCCAGCAGCTCACCCTCGCCCGGGTCCACCTGGCCGACCCCCACACCCTGATCCTCGACGAGGCGACGTCCCTGCTGGACCCGACCACGGCGCGGCAGGCCGAGCGGGCGATGGCCGCCGTGCGCTCGGACCGGACGGTCGTCTCCATCGCGCACCGGCTGCAGACCGCCCACGACGCGGACCGCGTCGCCGTCATGGAGTCCGGCCGCATCGTCGAGCTGGGCACCCACGACGAACTGGTCGCCGCCGGCGGCTCCTACGCGGCGCTGTGGCGGTCGTGGAACGGCGAGGGCTGACTCCCCCCGACGGCAACAGGAAGACGGTTCACGGGGGTTCCACCGGACCGGCCCGCGTGACACCCTGGAGGATCCGGCGGCCGGGCCCCGCCGCCCCGCCGGGCATCCACCGGAGCCCCGCCGCAGGCCCGCCGCAGGCCCGCCGGGCAGCCATCAACCGATCGGTTGATGCCGGGCATCCACCGCCTCCCGCCCCAGGTCTGGCCGTCCAGTCGATCCGGCGGACCGGGGCCGACTGCCAGGCTGATGCCATGGCAATCATCGAGGTGGACAGCCTCGTCAAGCGCTACGGCGACAACTCCGTGCTGAACGGGGTCAGCTTCGCCGTCGAGCAGGGCGAGATCTTCGGCATCCTGGGGCCCAACGGGGCCGGCAAGACCACGACCGTCGAGTGCATCGAGGGGCTGCGCACCCCGGACGGCGGCACCATCAGCGTCTGCGGCATCGACCCGCAGCGCGACACCGGCGAGCTGCGGCAGCTGCTCGGCGCGCAGCTGCAGGAGAGCGAGCTGCCCGACAAGCTCAAGGTCGGCGAGGCGCTGGAGCTGTACAGCTCCTTCTACCGCCAGCCGGCCGACTGGCGCGAGCTGGCCGAGATCCTGAACCTCACCGGCAAGCTCGGCACCCAGTTCCGGCGGCTGTCCGGCGGGCAGAAGCAGCGGCTGTCGATCGCGCTCGCGCTGCTCGGCACCCCGAAGGTGGCGGTGCTCGACGAGCTCACCACCGGCCTCGACCCGCAGGCCCGCCGCGACGTGTGGGGCCTGATCGAGCGCATCCGCGACCGGGGCGTGACGATCCTGCTGGTCACGCACTTCATGGAGGAGGCGGAGCGGCTCTGCGACCGGCTCGCCGTGATCGACACCGGGCGGGTCATCGCGATCGACACCCCGGGCGGCCTGGTGTCGAGGGTCGACAAGGGGCAGCGGATCCGGTTCCGGCCGTCCGGGCCGCTGGACGAGGCCAGGCTGGCCGCGCTGCCCGAGGTCACCTCCGTCGAGTGGGCCGGCCCGCAGATCGTGGTGACCGGTACGGGGGACCTGCTGCTCGCGGTGACCACCCTGCTCGCCGGCCAGCGGATCACCGCACTCGACCTGCGGGTCGAGCAGAACTCGCTGGAGGACGCGTTCGTCGCGCTCACCGGCCGCCCCGTCGAATCCTGAGGAGTCCCACCGTGTCCCCCCTGCTGCGGCTCACCGCCACCGAGACCAAGCTGTTCCTCCGCGAGCCGATCGTCGTGTTCTTCGCGCTCGCGTTCGCCCCGATCCTGCTCGTCGTGCTCGGCCTGATCCCCTCGATGCGGGCGAACAGCCCGGAGCTCGGCAACGTGCGGCCGATCACCCTGTACCTGCCGATCGTCGTCTCGATGGGCATCGCCCTGTTCGCGCTCAGCGGCCTGTCCCAACTGTTCGCCTCGTACCGGGAGAAGGGTGTGCTGCGGCGCATGCGGACCACCCCGGTCAAGCCGGGCGTGATGCTCGGCGCGCAGCTGCTGATGGCCACCGTGCTGTCCGTGGTGACGATGCTGGTCATGCTGACCATCGGCAAGCTGGCGTTCGACGTCGACCTGCCGCGCAAGCTCCCGGCCTACCTGCTCAGCTACCTGCTGGTGGCGCTGGCGATGTTCGCGGTCGGCCTGCTCGTCGCCGCGCTCGCGCCGACCGGCCGCAGTGCCAGCGCGATGGGTTCGCTGGTCTTCTTCCCGCTGGTGTTCTTCGCCGGCCTGTGGCTGCCGCGCGCCAAGATGAACGATGTCCTGCTGACCATCAGCGACTTGACTCCGCTCGGCGCCGGCGTGCAATCATTGCAGGACACCACCGCCGGGCACTGGCCGCAGCTGATCCACCTCGCCGCCATGCTGGGGTGGACGATCGTGGCCGGCGGACTGGCCGCGCGATACTTCCGCTGGGAGTAGTGGGTTGAGCATCGAGGCCGAGCTGCGCGCGGAGTTCGATCACTGGGAGCGTACGGAGACCGCGGCCTTCAAGGCGCTCCCGTACGTCCTCCTGGCGATCAGCACCGTGATCACGCTGCTGCAGCTGGTCTGGCGGGTGCCGATGCACTTCACGCTGGTGCTCGGGCTCTCCGCCGCCGCCGCGCTCTGGATGCTCTGCTTCCGTACGCTGCGCCCGGAACGGCGGCAGAACCGCCGGCTGATGGGCGTGTACTACGCCGGGCTGATGCTGCTGGCCGCCGCCCTGGTGGGCGTCGCGCCCTGGTACGGGCTCTTCACCTTCGTCGGCTACCCCCAGGCGTTCAAGTACCTGCGGGGTCGCCGGCGGTACGTCGGCGCCGCCGTCACCGCGATGATCTCGGCGGCGGCGTTCATGGGGGGCGTGGCCGGCATCAACGCCGCCCACATGTGGTGGGCGTGGCTGGCCGTCGGCCTGATCTCCGCGGTGCTGGCCGGGGCGCTGTTCTACTTCGTCGAGATGGCCGACCACCGCAACGACAAGCAGAAGCAGGCCCTCGTCGAACTGCACGAGGCCAACGCCAAGCTGGAGGCCGCGCTGGCGGAGAACGCCGCCCTCCACGCCCGGCTGATGGTCCAGGCCCGCGAGGCGGGCGTGCTGGACGAACGCCAGCGGATGGCGCGGGAGATCCACGACACCCTCGCCCAGGGGCTGGCCGGCATACTGACCCAGCTCCAGGCCGCCGAGCAGACCCTGGACGAGCCCCCGACGCTGCGCCAGCACCTGGCGAACGCGACGAACCTGGCCCGCGAGAGCCTCGTCGAGGCCCGCCGGACGGTCCACGCGGTGGAGCCGGCGGTGCTCGCCGAGGCCCGGCTCCCGGACGCGATCGGCGACGTGGCCCGGCGCTGGTCGGAGATCAACCACATCGACGCGGTGCTGACCACCACCGGTGACGCCCGGCCGATGCACACCGAGGTCGAGGTGACGCTGCTGCGCACCGCGCAGGAGGCGCTGGCCAACGTGGCCAAGCACGCGCGGGCCGGCCGGGTCGGCCTGACCCTGTCGTACATGGAGGACCTGGTCACCCTCGACGTGCGGGACGACGGCGTGGGCTTCGATCCGGGCGCCAAGCGGGTCAACGGGTCCACGAGCGGCGGGTTCGGGCTCCTCGGCATGCGCCAGCGGGTGCAGCGCCTCGCCGGGCGGCTGGTCATCGAGTCGGAACCGGGGGGCGGGACGGCGATCTCGGCGGCCGTCCCCGCCATCCCCGCGGGAGGTGCGCAGTGATCACCCTGTTGATCGTCGACGATCATCCGGTGGTGCGGGACGGGCTGCGGGGCATGTTCCGGGCCGACCCCCGCTTCGAGGTGCTCGGCGAGGCCGGTGACGGCGCGGAGGCCATCGCCGCCGCGGAGGAGCTGCGGCCCGACGTGGTCCTGATGGACCTGCGGATGCCGAGGACCGACGGGGTCACCGCCATCAAGGAGCTGACCAGGCGTGGAGTGCCCTCGCGGGTGCTGGTGCTCACCACGTACGACACGGACAGCGACGTGGTGCCCGCCATCGAGGCCGGCGCCACCGGCTACCTGCTGAAGGACGCGCCGCGGGAGGAGCTGTTCCGCGCGGTGGAGGCCGCCGCGCAGGGGCAGGCGGTGCTCTCCCCCTCGATCGCGACCCGGCTCATGGGCCAGGTGCGACGGCCGGCGCCCGCGCCGCTGTCGGCGCGCGAGCTGGAGATCCTCGAACTGGTCGCCCAGGGGACGACGAACCGCGAGGCCGCGCGGAAGCTCTTCATCAGCGAGGCGACGGTCAAGACCCACCTCCTGCACCTGTACGCCAAGCTCGGCGTCAACGACCGGGCGGCGGCGGTGGCCGCCGGGTTCTCGCACGGCTACCTGACGCCCTGACGTTCCGACACTCCGACGGGCGGTGCGCCCTCGCCGGAGTGCTCCGCGGGGGCCTCCCGGGCGGTTCGGACCGCACGGGAG
>NZ_JBHVET010000385.1:0-7795 GCF_042802135.1 Kitasatospora sp. NPDC057512 | reverse complement strand
GCGTGGGCTCAGGCCGCGGCGGGGAGCTCGTCGAGGCCCTCGGAGACGAGCTTGGCGAGGCGGTCGAGCGCGTCGTCGGCGTTCTCGGCGTCGGAGGCGAGGATGACCTCGTCGCCGCCCTGGGCGCCCAGGGCGAGGAGGCCGAGCATGGAGGCGGCGTTGACCGGGTTGCCGCCCGGCTTGGCGATGGTGATCGGCACGCCGGTGGCCGTGACGGCCCGGACGAAGACGGAGGCGGGACGGGCGTGCAGGCCCTCGGCCCAACCGATGGTGACGCGGCGCTCAGCCATGAGACGTGCCTTTCCGGTGAAGCTGGTCACGGCCGTGCTCGGTGAGCGGGGGGAAACGGCCATGTTGTCTAGACCAGTGTTGCACGCAGGCGGCCCCTGGGAACCGCAGCGTTCAGGACTTGTGATTGTTTCTTTTCGGGGCATAAACCCCGGTCGACGGCCCTGTCCACCCTGCCGTGAGCACGCGCCCGGCGCCATTCGGCCCGCCGCCGGATAACCTGACGAATGTGGAAGACCCCGCGGTGGCGAACCCCGCGCAACCCGACTATCCGCAGCACTGGGAAGCGGACATCCTGCTGCGTGACGGAGGTACGGCCCGGATCCGGCCGATCACCCCCGACGACGCCGGACGGCTCGTGGAGTTCTACGGGCAGGTGTCGGACCAGTCCAAGTACTTCCGGTTCTTCGCCCCCTATCCGCGGCTCTCCGACAAGGACGTCCGCCGCTTCACCCACCACGACTTCGTGAACCGGGTGGGCCTCGCGGTGGTGGTCCGGGACCGCTTCATCGCCACCGTCCGGTACGACCGGATCGACGCCGAGGGCCGCCCCTCCGAGACCGGCACCGACGCCGAGGTGGCCTTCCTGGTGCAGGACGCCCACCAGGGCCGCGGCGTGGCCTCCGCCCTGCTGGAGCACATCGCGGCGGTCGCGCAGGAGCGCGGCATCCGCCGCTTCCAGGCCGAAGTGCTGCCGGAGAACCGGAAGATGGTGAAGGTCTTCACCGACGCCGGCTACACCCAGCACCGCAGCTTCGCCGACGGCGTGGTGCACCTGGAGTTCGACCTGGAGCAGACCGACCGCTCGCTCGCCGTGATGCGCGCCCGCGAGCACCGCGCCGAGGCGCGCTCGGTGCAGCGCCTGCTCACCCCGCGCTCGGTGGCGGTGATCGGGGTCTCCCGCACCCCGCAGACCGTCGGCCGGGCCATCCTGCGCGACCTGCTGGGGGACGAGGCCCCGGCCGACCGCCCGGTGTATGCGGTGAACCGCAACGCCGCGCCCGGCACCGAGCTGGACGGCGTCCCGGTCCACCGTTCGATTCTGGACATTCCCGGGCCGGTGGACCTCGCGGTGATCGCCGTCCCCGAGGGCGCCGTCCCGGCCGCCGTCGCCGAGTGCGGCGCCCACGGGGTGCAGGGCCTGGTGGTGGTCACCGCGGGCTACGCGGAGACCGGCCCGGAGGGCCGGGACCGGCAGCGCGCGCTGGTCCGCCAGGCCCGCGCGGCCGGCATGCGGGTGATCGGCCCGAACGCCTTCGGCCTGATCAACACCGACCCCGAGCGCCCGCTGAACGCCTCGCTCGCCCCGCGCCTGCCCGGCCGCGGCGGCTTCGGGATCTTCTGCCAGTCCGGCGCGATCGGCGTGGCCCTGCTGGAGGCCGCCCACAAGCGCGGCCTCGGCGTCTCCTCCTTCGCCTCGGTCGGCAACCGCTCCGACGTCTCCGGCAACGACTTCCTCCAGTACTGGGCCGAGGACGAGGCCACCCAGGTGGTGCTGCTGTACCTGGAGTCCTTCGGCAACCCGCGCAAGTTCACCCGGATCGCCCGCCGGCTGGCCGCCGTCAAGCCGGTCGTGGTGGTCAAGGGCGCCCGGCACACCGGCAGCCTGCCGCCCGGCCACGCCGTCCCCGCCACCGCCACCGGCCTGCGCGACGCCACCGTGGACGCGCTGTTCGAGCAGGCGGGCGTCATCCGGGTGTCGACCATCACCGAGCTGTACGACACCGGCGAGCTGCTGGCCCAGCAGCCGCTGCCGCCGGGGAACCGGGTCGCGGTGGTCGGCAACTCCGACTCGCTCGGCCTGCTCACCTACGACGCCCTGCTCAGCGCCGGCCTGCGCCCGTGCACGCCCGTCGACCTCACCACCGCCGCGACCGGCGAGAACTTCCGGATCGCCCTGGACGTCGCGCTCGCCGACCCGGCCGTGGACGCGGTGATCGCCGTCGCCATCCCGCCGATCGGCACCTCCGCCCACGCCTTCATGGGCGGCCGGCTGACCGGTGAGGACGACCCCGCGATGGGCTCGGACGACCCGGAGATCGCCGCCGCGCTGCTCGAAGCCGGAGGCCGCGCCCGGGAGCTGGGCAAGCCGCTGCTGCTCACCCACCTGGCGCTGACCGACCTGCCGGTCCGGCTGCGCCCCGGCGGCATCCCCGCGTACGCGGCGCCCGAGCGGGCCGTGCACGCCCTCGCCCACGCCGTGCACTACGCGCAGTGGCGCCGCCGCACGGCCGCGGCGGAGGAGACGGCACGCGTCCCCGAGCTGGACCGGATCGACGAGCCCGGCGCCCGCCGGCTGGTGGAGGCGGCGCTGAGCACCCGGGCCGCGGTGGCCGCGCGCACCCAGCCCGGCGGCGCCCGGATCACCCTGTCCGAGACCGAGGCGCAGGAACTGCTGGCCCGCTACGGGATCGACGTCTCGCCGGTGCGACCGGCCCCGGACGAGGAGACCGCCGCCGCGGCCGCCGCGGCGCTCGGCTACCCGGTGGCCCTCAAGGCGACCGCCCCGCACCTGCGCCACCGCCCCGACCTGGGCAGCGTCCGGCTGGACCTGACCGACGAGGCGGGCCTGCGCCGCGCCCACCGCGAGCTGGACGCGCTGCTCGGCGGCGCCGCCCAGGCCGAGCTGGTGGTCCAGCGGATGGCACCGCGAGGCGTGGACACCGTGATCGCCGCCACGGTGGACCCGGCGGTCGGCGCGATCCTCTCCTTCGGCCTGGCCGGCGCCCCGGCCGAACTGCTGGGCGACACCGCGCACCGACTGGTTCCGGCCACCGACCAGGACGTCGCCGGGCTGATCCGGGAGGTGCGGGCGGCGCCGCTGCTGTTCGGCTGGCGCGGCGCCGAGGCGGTGGACACCGACGCGCTGGAGGAGCTGCTGCTGCGGGTGTCGCAGCTGGTGGACGACGTACCGGAGATCGCCTCGGTGGATCTCGAACCGGTGGTCGTGGCCCCGCACGGACTGGCGATCCTGGGGGCGCGGGTGCGGGTGGCGCCGCTGCCGGTCCGCAGCGATCTGGGCCCGCGCGCGATGAGCACGCTGTAACCTTCCTTGGTTGCGCCCTGCCCGGGCGCTGTTGTCCGAAGCTCGGCGCCGTGCCGCCCGCTTCGTCGGCGGACCATGCCAGGATGGAGATATGGCGAAGACCGGTACCACCACCACTCAGGACCTGCGCTCGGCTATCGAGCGCAGCGGCTACTACCCGGCCCTGGTGTCCGAGGCGGTCGAGTCCGCGGTGGGCCCGGAGCCGATCAGCTCCTACCTGGTGCACCAGGAGACGACCTTCGACGCCAACGAGGTGCGCCGGCACGTCACGGTGCTGGTGCTCACCCCGACCCGGTTCGTGGTGAGCCACACGGACGAGCAGTCCGGGGCCGAGGGCAGCCCGGCGGTGCCGTTCGCGACGACGTCGACGGAGAGCGTCCGGCTGGACCGGATCGGTTCGGTGGTGGTGAGCCGGATGGTGGCGAACCCGGAGACGTACACCCCGGGCACCCTGCCGCGCGAGGTGGTGCTGACGATCGGCTGGGGCGCGGTGCAGCGCCTGGACCTGGAGCCGGCCGGCTGCTCGGACCCGAACTGCGAGGCCGACCACGGCTACACCGGCTCGGCCACGGCCGACGACCTCTCCCTGCGGGTGAGCGAGGCCGGCGACGGCCCGGAGACGGTGTCCCAGGCGCTGGTGTTCGCCCGGGCGCTGTCCGACGCGACGATCAGCACCGGCCCGCGGGTCTGAGTTCCGCCGCTTCCGACCGACCGCACCGCTACGAATCCGGTTTCATGTCCTTCGTTCCTGCCGACGGCTACGACGCCTTCGAGATCCTTGACCCGGCCACGGCCCCCGCGCCCCCGTACGGCAGCGGTTCGCTGTGCGACCTGCTGCCCTCGGTGGCGGCGGGGCTGGGCGTCCCCGGGTTCACCGCGACGCTCCCGATCGCCCCGGCGGACCGGGTGGTGGTGTTCCTGGTGGACGGCCTGGGCTGGGAGCTGCTGCTGCGCCACCCCGAGTACGCGCCGTTCCTGTCCTCGCTGGCCGGGAGCTCGATGGGGGGCAGCGGCCGTCCGCTGACCGCGGGCTTCCCGTCCACCACGGCGACCTCGCTGGCCTCGGTCGGCACCGGTACGCCGCCGGGCCTGCACGGCCTGGCCGGGTACACGGTGGCGGTGCCGGGCGCCGGCTACCTGATGAACCAGCTGCGCTGGCAGCCGCCGACCGAGCCGCACGCCTGGCAGCCGTACCCGACGGTCTTCGAGCGCACCCACCAGGCCGGGGTGGCGACCGCGCAGGTCTCCTCCCCGCTGTTCGCCCAGACCCCGCTGACCAGGGTGGCGCTGTCCGGCGGCACCTTCCTCGGCCGCACCACGGGCGAGGAGCGGATGGACCTGGCGGCCTCCTGGCTGGCCGAGCACGACCGGGCGCTGGTGTACACCTACGTCAGCGAGCTGGACGGCGCGGGCCACCGCTTCGGCGTGGACTCGGACGAGTGGCGGATGACGCTGGACGCGGTGGACCGCCTGGCCCGTCGGCTGGCCGCGCAGCTGCCGCCGCGTTCGGCGATGTACGTGACGGCCGACCACGGCATGATCGACATCGCGCCGGAGGACCGGATCGACTTCGACGAGGACTGGGAGCTGGGCGCCGGCGTCGCCCTGCTCGGCGGCGAGGGCCGGGCCCGGCACGTGTACGCGGTGCCGGGGGCCGCGGCCGACGTGCACGCGGTCTGGAGCGAGGTGCTGGGCGACCGGATGTGGGTGGCCACCCGGGACCAGGCGATCGCGGCGGGCTGGTTCGGTCCGGCCGTGGACGAGCGGGTGTACGCGCGGATCGGCGACGTGGTCGCCGCGGCGCGCGACGACATCGCGATCACCGCCTCCCGCAACGAGCCCGGCGAGTCCGCGATGATCGGTCTGCACGGCTCGATGACCCCGGTCGAGCAGTTCGTGCCGCTGCTCGAAGTCCGCGGCTGAGTCGCTCGATCGACTCTTCTGTGCCCGAATTCCCTTGATGTGAAAGGCCCTTGCTCCACCCATGGCTGAACTGGTGTTCTTCTCGGGCACGATGGACTGCGGCAAGTCGACGCTGGCGCTGCAGATGGACCACAACCACACCGCGCGCGGCCGGCAGGGCGTGATCCTCACCCGCAACGACCGGGCGGGCGCGGCGACGATCTCCAGCCGGCTGGGCCTGCGCGCCGACGCGGTCGAGGTGACGGACGACTTCGACTTCCACGCGCACGTGGTGCACCGGCTCTCGGCCGGCGGCCGGGTGGACTACCTGATCTGCGACGAGGCCCAGTTCTTCGCCGCCGAGCAGGTCGACCAGCTGGCCCGGGTGGTGGACGAACTGGACATCGACGTCTACACCTTCGGGATCACCACCGACTTCCGCACCCGGCTGTTCCCGGGCTCGCAGCGGCTGATCGAGCTGGCCGACCGGGTGGAGGTGCTCCAGGTCGAGGCGCTCTGCTGGTGCGGCGCGCGGGCCACCCACAACGCCCGGACGGTCGGCGGGGTGATGGTGGTCGAGGGCGCCCAGGTGGTGGTCGGCGACATCTCGGTGGACCGGGACGAGGTCGGCTACGAGGTGCTGTGCCGCCGCCACCACCGCCGCCGGCTGACCGCCGCGACGGCGCACGCCTCGGTGCTCTCCCCGGACGTGCTGCCCTTCGAGGAGCAGCAGGCCTGAGAGCCAGGCCCTAGGGAAGCACCTCCAGGACGGAGAAGTGCCCGCCCTGCGGGTCGGCCAGCCGGGCGGCGCGGCCGCGGGCGGTGTCGTGCGGTTCGACCAGGACCCGGCCGCCGAGTCCGAGCGCGTGCCGGGCGGTCAGCGCGGCGTCGCGGACCACGAAGTGGGTGCGCCAGCGCGGCGGGTGGCCGCGCAGCTCGGCGCGGTGCCGGATGCCGGCGACCGGCCGCCCGTCCACCAGCAGTGCGGTCTCCTCCGGGCCGGAGCGGACCGGGCGGTCGAGGACGGTGGAGTAGAAGCCGGCGGCGCCCTCCGCGTCGGGGGTGAGCAGTTCGGCCCAGGCCGGGGCGCCCGGTTCGCGGCCGGCCTCCCGACCGAGGTGCTCCTCGCCCTGCCAGAGGCCGAAGACCGCGCCGGAGACGTCGGCGGCGATGGCCATCCGCCCGGCGCGCTCGGCCTGGAGCGGCCCGACGGCGACGGTTCCGCCGCACTCGCGGACCAGCTGGGCGGTGCGGTCGGCGTCGTCCACGGCGAAGTAGGTGGTCCACTGCACCGGGAAGCCGGTGGCGGTGGAGACGCCGAGGCCGGCCACCGGTGCCCCGTCGAGCTCGGCCCGGACGTAGTCGCCGAGCTGGCCGGGCCCGGGCGCGTACGTCCAGCCGAGCAGGGCGCCGTAGAACGCGCGGGCGCCGGGCAGGTCGTCGGTCAGCAGGCTGACCCAGCAGGGCGTGCCCTGGGCCAGTCGGAGTTCCACCGCGGGCAATGCGGGCCTCCTCGTCGGTGGTTGGCGCACGGAAATCCTCGCGCGCGAGGGTGATGCTTCCACCCTGGCGGGCGCCCAACCCTCGGGCCGCGCGGAAAGTCCGGCAAAAGACCCCACAAAGAGCGACGGGTCGGGCGTGTCCCGCGGATTCCCGTCGGATCCGCGTCGGATCCCGCCGGGTCCGGGGCGGCCGGGATCCCGAAGACCCGCCGCCGGGGCGGCGCTGCGCGACAATGGCCGCCATGACCACCACCTACAACGACGGTTCCCCGCTGATCTCCGCGGCCGGGCTGCGGGAGGCGCTGGCCTCCGCGCTGCCGCCGGTGCTGCTGGACGTCCGCTACCAGCTGGTCGGTGCCGCGCCGGGCGGCCCGACCGCGGCCGAGGAGTACCGGGCCGGTCACCTGCCCGGCGCCCACTTCGTGGAGCTGGACCGGGACCTGGCGGCCCCGCCCGGCGCTCCCGGCCGGGGCGGGCGCCACCCGCTGCCGGATCCGGAGGAGTTCGGCGCGGCGATGCGCCGCTTCGGGGTGAGCGCGGGGCGCCCGGTCGTGGTGTACGACGGCGCGGCCTCGATGGCGGCGGCCCGGGCCTGGTGGCTGCTGCGCTGGGCCGGGCACCGGGACGTCCGGGTGCTGGACGGCGGCTTCGCGGCCTGGCAGGCGGCGGGGCTGCCGGTGACGGCCGAGCTGCCGGAGCCCGGGGAGGGCGACTTCAAGCCGGTGCCGGGGCAGCTGCCGACGGTGGACGGGGACGGCGCCGCGGCCTGGGCCCGCCGCGGCCTGCTGCTGGACGCCCGGTCCGGGGAGCGCTACCGGGGCGAGACCGAGCCGGTGGACCCGCGGGCCGGGCACGTTCCGGGCGCGGTCTCGGCGCCAACGGCCGGGAACGTGGGCCCGGACGGCCGGTTCCGGCCGGCCGCCGAGCTGGCGGCCCGGTTCCGTGAGCTGGGTGCGGGGAAGCGGGAGACCGCGGTGTACTGCGGTTCGGGCGTGACGGCGGCGCACCAGATCCTGGCGCTGGAGGTGGCGGGCCTGCCGGCCACGCTGTACCCGGG
>NZ_JBHVET010000384.1:0-7802 GCF_042802135.1 Kitasatospora sp. NPDC057512 | reverse complement strand
GGGGCGCCGCCGGGGCGGTGGGGAGGGCCCCCGTGGGGCGGGGGCCGCCCGGGGGGGGCGCCGCGGGGCCGCGGCGGGCCCGCTTGCTGGAGGCGACGCGCTGCCTGGACGAGGTGCGCCGCATCCGGGAGAGCGCGCGCGACGCAGGACGGACCGCGGAGCAGGAGCAACGCGCCATGGGGCTCCTGGTCAACCAGGAACAGGCGGCGGCCAGGGCCGACGGTGACCGACAGCCGGGAACGGAGCCCGCGGTGGCCGACGGGGCGCCGGCGCATCTGCCCGTGCTCCGGCGCCTGAACACGGACCTCCTCGCGGTACGCACGGCCCTGGCCGGCCGGTACCTGGAGGTGGCCCGGATGGCCCCGGCCTCGACCGGCCCCGCGGTTGTCCGCAGTGAGCTGGTCCCGGTCACGGACAAACGCCCGACCGGCGCCTTCGCACCGGGCCCGCCGTTCGACGACCCGCCAGCCGTCGGTGCACCGGGGCGTCGGGCCGTCAGGATGGGCGCGGCCGTCGGCGCGGCGGCGGTCCTGGCCGGAGCCCTGGTCCTGGCGGGCGTGCTGGTGGGCGTACAGCTGCGCCCGGTGCCCGCCTCCTCCGGCGCGCTCCCCCTGGCGGTCGGTACCGACGCCTCGCCGACGCCCGGTGCGAGCACAGGCCCGGCCGCTCCACCGGCGGGCAGCCCGTCGGCGCGGCCCCTCGGCGACGGTCCGGCCACGGCGTCGACCGCGCCCCCACCGGACGGCGGGCCGGCTCCGGCGGCGGTGACGCAGAGCGCACCGGCGTGGCCCGGTACGGCGGTTCCCGGTGAGCCGCCCCGTGCGCTGTCGGAAGCCACCGGCCCTCCGGCCGCGACCGGGGGCGACCGACCCGCACCGCCCCCGGCACCCACCGCCTCCGCCTCCGCCTCCGCGTCCGCGTTCCCGGCACCGGGGCGCCTCGGCGGCACCCCGTTCGTCCCGCCGACGGGATCGGTGGCGATCAGGAACAGCAACAGCCTGCAGTGCATCGCCACGCCCGGCGGAAGCCGGGAGGAGGGCCTGCAGGTCCAGCAGTATCCCTGCGGGGACTTCCCCGACCACTTCTGGCAGACCCAGCAGGCCTACACGGACGCCGACGGCGACACCTACTACCGGATCGTCAGCTACAACAGCGCCCTCTGTCTCTCCGTCCAGGACTCCAGCACCGAGGCCACCGCCCAGGTCGTCCAGTCGGCGTGCAGGAACAACCCCGGGCAGGCCTGGAAGATCGAGAAGTGGCCGCACGGCATCCGCTTCGTCAACGGCAACAGCCGCCAGTGCCTCGCCGTCTCCCACGGCAGCAACGCCCCGCAGGCCCCGCTGATGCAGTACCCGTGCGGCGACTACCCGGACCACCACTGGGGCTACGGCCCACGCCGCTGAAGCTCGGCCCGGGGGCGGGCCGGTTGGGCAGCGCCGCCCGCGGCTGTCGGCCGGCCGCCGGCGAGGCGGGCGGCCTCCGGTGTCTCGCCGCGGTGGGGCAGCGGCCGGCCGGCACGACCGCGGCGGTCAGGGCCACTTCACCTCGGAGAGGTGTTCCTCCACGCGGAGGATGTCGGCGTCGGTCAGGGCGAAGCACGCGCGGACGTAGGGATAGGGGGCCGCCCCGAGATGGAAAGCGTCGGCCGGGATGGTGGCGATGCCGGCGGCACTCAGGATCGTCTCCGCGACCTCGACGCTGTCGCCGCCCAGCGGAGTCCCGTCCACCAGGAGGTAGTAGGCGCCTTCCGGGTCGTTGGTCGCGAGGCCCGCGTCGCGGAACGCCGCGGCGATCCGGTCGCGCTTGCGACGGTAGTCCTGGCGCGTCCGCGCGTAGAAGGAGTCCGGCAGGGTGAACGCCCGTGCCGCGATCTGCTGCAGCGGGGTGGGGGCGCACACCGACAGCGCGTCGGCCGCGATGCGCAACGGCGCGATCAGCTCCGGGGGTCCGGCGGCGTAGCCGAGCCGCCATCCGGGGATGCTGTAGGTCTTGGAGAGGCCGGAGACGGTGATCGTGCGGTCGCGCAGCAGGTCGAACGAGGCCGGCGAGTGGTGCGGTTCGTCCCCGTAGTAGAGGTGCTCGTAGATCTCGTCGGTGATCACCAGCAGGTCGCGGTCCGCTGCGAAGCGCGCCACCTCCTCGATCTCGTCGGGTGACATCCGGTGGCCCGACGGATTGCCGGGTGTGCACAGCACGATCGCCCTGGTGCGGTCCGTGGTGGCCGACTCCAGGGCCGACCTGTCGAGCCGGAAGTCGGGCGCGTCCGTCCTGACGGGTTGGGGAACGACGCCGTGGATCTCCGCCACGGTGCGGTGGTAGCCGTAGAAGGGTTCGGGCAGGAGCAGGCCGTCTCCCGGGTCGAGGTGGGCCAGTACCGCCGCGTTGTACGCGCCGGTGGCGCCGATGGTGGCCACCACCCCGTGCTCCGGGTCGGCGTGGACTCCGTTGTACTCCGCCAGCTTCCGCGCGATGTCCCGCCGGAGGACGGCGTCTCCGTGGGCGGGGCTGTAGGAGTGGTCGGCGGACGCGAACCGCGCGGTCGCGTGGTCGAGCAGGTCGTCCGGGGGCGGCGTGCGGGACAGGCCCTGGCCGAGGTTGATGCCGCCGACGGCGACGCATCGCTCGGTCATGGCCCTGATGGTCGACTGCCGGAACCCGTCGAGCCTCCGCGCGTGCGGCTTCATCGGTGCCTCCTCCCGTGTTCGGGCCGGTCGTGGGGTCGGTGGGTGTTCATGCGGTGGGTGTTCACTCGGTGATTCTTCGCTCGGTGATTGTTCGCTCGGTGGCTGTTCATGCGGCGGCTGTTCATGCGGCGGTCCATCCGCCGTCTGCCTCGATGACGGCCCCGTGGACGTAGCTGGACGCCTCCGAGGCCAGGTACAGCACGGTCCCGACGAGTTCCTCGGGCCTGCCCCAACGGCCGGCGGGTACCCGGGTGAGCAGGCCCGCACTGCGCTGCGCGTCCGTGCGCAGGCCGGCGGTCAGGTCCGTCTCGAAGTAGCCGGCGGCGATCGCGTTCACGTGGACACCCCGTCCGGCCCACTCCGCCGCGCAGGCGCGGGTGAGCTGCACCAGTGCGCCCTTGCTCGCGGCGTAGGCGACGACGTTGCGGCCACCGCTGTGGGCCAGGACCGATGCGATGTTGATGATCTTTCCGCTGCCCTGCCGGAGCATGGCCCTCCCGGCGGCGCGTGACACGAGGAACGCGCCGGTCAGGTTGGTGTCGATGACGCGCTGCCAGCTCTCGGCCGGGTAGTCCTCGGCCGGGAACCTGTCGATGATGCCGGCGTTGTTGACGACGATGTCGAGTCCGCCGTGTTCGCGCACCGCGCGGGAGAGGACGTCCTCGACCTCTGCCTCCCGCGTCACGTCCAGCCCGACACCGACGGCGGATCCTCCGTCCACGGCCAGTTTGCCGGCGACCGCGTCTGCTGCTTCGCTGCTGCGCCCGGCGACGATCACTCTGGCACCGGCGCGGGCCAGGCCGGCCGCGATGGCCTGGCCCAGCCCGCGGGTGGCCCCAGTGATCAGGGCCACCTTGCCTGTGACGTCGAACAGGTGCAGCGGACTGGTGTCATCCATGTCCGCCACCACAGTCCTCTCTCCGTCCTCTTCGTCCCGGGTGTTACGCCGTCAGCTCGGACTCGATGGTGGTGCTGTGGTACCAGGGGTTTCCGGCGGATTCGGAGATGAGGTCGCGCGACCGCGTCTCGTGGTGCCGGCCCAGGCGGAGTGCCGCGTGCTGCACCACGTTGAGGGCGGTGAAGTACTTCCGGAGGAAGTCTCCCTCCGAAAGGTGCACCCGGGAGAACCGGATGTTCCGGTTCTCCGGTCGGTCGTCCGTCAGCAGACGCTGCAGGTTCTCACCCTTGGCGAGGGTGTACTCGTCGTCGTCCGCGTCGGAGAACCAGACGGTGCTGTGCTTCCGCACCGGATCGGAAAGCGTGGCCACCTCGCTGTGGCAGAATTCGTGGAAGTAGTTCCGGGCGGTCGGAACCATGGCCATTTCGTTGAAGTGCATCTTGGCCAGCTTGAGCAGGCTCTCGTGCCACTTCGGGGACGCGATCATGATGATGTTCGCGTCCTCGCTCGCGTCGGCGATCCGACGGGCGGCCTCGCGGCCGCTCTTCTCGAAATCCGCCTCGAGCAGGTCCGCCAATTCGCCCAGCCGGGCGTGGTGGTCGTCGCTCAGCACCCCGAATTCGTGGAACATGTCCATCAGGATGGCGAAGTACTGCGAGACGTGGAAGAGCGGGTACTCGCGGTCCGGTTCGCGCAGCCGCCAGTAGGCGATGGAGGCGCCGTCCGCCCGCCCGAGCTCGGCCAGTTTGCCGCCGGAGGTGAGCAGGAGCACCTGGTCCCGGACGGCGCGAAGCCGCTGGTAGGCGAGGACCGGCTCCTGCGAGTGCCCGCTGTACGAGCTGATGATGTACAGGGTCGCCTCATCCTCAAGGACCGAGGGGGCGGCCAGGAAGCGGAAGTCGTAGTCGTTCACGACGTGCACTTCGAGGGGCAGGCCGATCTCCGTGAAGTAGCCGCGGACGATATCCGAGACGATGGCCGAGCAGCCCATTCCGGTGAAGACGATGCGCTTGAACCTCCCTTCGGAGAGACGCTGTCGAAGGTCCGGGGTGACGTCGTCGAGCGAGTACTCGTCGGGCTTCGTCAGGCCGGCCCGGTACTCCTTCTCGATGAATTCCTCGTAGCGGTCGAGTCGAGACTTCATGCGATCTCACTCCATCACGGTCGCGTGCGGGTCGAAGAAGTCGTGCGACTCCGGATGCCGAACTCCGGAGACCCTGGTTGCTTCGGGTGATTCGACTCTAACAAGTGCGGAAGGCCTCGTGGCATTCACATCGGTAAGTCTGCGAATCGACCAGGGACCGCATGGTCCGATTTTGCCGGTCTCACATACTGAGAGGGATTCCGACGGAATATGAGAACGGCAGCGGCAGTCGAACGGACAAGTCCCCTGAATGCAGACGACCGCCACGCTTCGGGACACGGAGAACCGGCCGTTCTCACCAACTTGCCCAAAACCCTTCTCAACCACGCCATGATTGGTGTATGACTGCGCAGCTACTGACGTTCGTACTCGCTTCTCTTCTGATCATCGTTGTCCCGGGCCCCGACCTGGTGCTCCTGCTGCGGAACGCGGCACGGGGCGGCCGCCGGGGAGCGGCCGCGACCGCGATGGGGATCATGCTCGGCAACGCGGTCCTCGCCGGCGCGGCCGTCGCGGGCCTGACCGCGCTGCTCACGGGTTCCGAAGTGCTCTACACCGCCGTGCGGATCGCCGGCGCCCTGTACCTCGCCTACCTGGGCATCCGGTCCCTGATCGACTTCATCCGCCTCGGCCGGCGCGAGGACGGAGGTGGCGACGCGGCGGCCGCGCAGCCCGCCGGTCACGGCCGTGGGGGCGCTGACGGGGCCCCGGCCACCGGGGCGGACTTCCGCCAGGGCCTGATGAGCAATCTGCTCAACCCGAAGGTCGCCGCCTTCTACCTCTCCCTCTTCCCGCAGTTCCAGCTGCCCGGCATGTCCGAGCTCTCCCAGCACGTGCTCCTGGCCGGGCTCTTCTGGCTGCTGGCCCTGGCCTGGTACGTCGTGGTGGTCGCGGTCCTGGGCGCGATCCAGCGCGTCCTGCTGCGGCGCAAGGTGCAACGGGGGCTGTCGGGGGTCGCCGGGGTGGCGCTCCTCGGGCTCGGGGCGGCGATGGGGGCCCGTCAGTAGCGCGCTCCCGACCCCGGTGGGGCGACGGCCGGCGGCCCGGCAGCTGGACGGCGCCCGGCGCGATCTCGCGGCGCCCGTCGCCGCCGGGCGGTAAGGCGGTGCCCGCGGCGGGCCGAACAGGCCGGGTGGTGGTCACGCGGTGGGAGGCGGGAAGGAGTCGGTCCAGCCGGACGCGATGCGCCAGGTGCCGCCGTCCGCGCTCGCGCCGCGTACGCCGTCCAGGACGCCCGGCCCGGCGAGCGCGGCGGCGACCGGCTCGGCGAGGGACGCGAAGCCGAAGGTGCGGTCCGGGCGCCAGGGGGTGCTGTGGCGCAGGCGTCGGGCGAGTTGGGCCCAGCCGAGCGGGGCGGCGGCGATGACGAGGGCGTCGGGTTCGGGGGTGGTGAGGCGGTGGGAGCGGGTGTGGCGACGACGGCCATGGCGGCGGGGTCTCAGGCGTCGTGGAAGACGAGGCCGAGGGTGTGGCGGCGGCCGGTGCGCACGGTGCTGACGCCGTGTCGGACGGGGCCGGCGCGGAAGCCGCGGGCCGAGGGGACGGGGCGGTCACGGGTGGTGAAGACCAGGCCGTGGCCCTGGGGGACGACGGTCGCGGTGCCGCGGGACTGGGCGCGGGGGCGCTGTTCGACGAGGAGGAACTCGCCGCCGGTGTAGTCGGTGCCGTGGGCGTCGAGGCCGATGACCACCTGGAGGGGGAAGACGAGGTCGCCGAAGACGTCGCGGTGCAGGGCGTTCCAGTCGCCGGGGCCGTAGCGCAGCAGGATCTGGGAGCTCTTGTCCTGGCCGGCGGCGTGGCACATGGCGGTCCACTCGGCCAGGGTGTCGGGCCAGGGGGCGGGGCGGCGGAGCTGGTCGGCCCAGGCACGGGCGATGGTGAGCAGGCGGGGGTAGAGGGCCTCGCGCAGGGCGGCGACGGGTGCGGGCAGGTCGTGGGTGAAGTAGCGGTACTGGCCGGAGCCGAAGCGGTGGCGGGCCATGTCGACGGTGGTGCGGAACAGTTCGGGCCGGTCGTAGAGCGCGGCGAGCTCCCGGCACTGGGCGGGCGACAGCAGGGGCCCGGTGAGCGCCACCCCGTCCCGGTCCAGCTGCTCCCGCACGTCCTGCCAGTCGACCGGGGCGAGCGCGGGCGGGACGGCCGGGCCCGGGGAGGCCGGGCCCGGCGCGGGTGCCGCGGTGGCGGGCGCGGCCGCGGTGGCGGAGAGGGTGTCGTTCACGGGGCGGTCCTTCGACGGGTGGGGACGAGCCGACGCACGGGCCCGCGGACTGAGCGGGCCGTGGCCGGCGTACGGTCGGGCTGTCCCGATCGTCACCCGTGGAAGGGGCCGTGTGCTGGCGGCATTCGGACGTCGCGTCGGGCGCCGCGTCCGACGGCGGACGGGTCCGGTGTCAGGGCGTGCGGGAGCGGGTGGGCGCCAGGTCCGCGACCAGCAGCGCCAGCAGGTCCGCCGGCGCCTCGATGAAGCGGTAGTGGCCTCCTTCCAGGAGTTCGAAGGTCGTGTCGCCGCAGGCCGGCCAGCCGGTCATCAGGGACGGCTCGATGCCCGTGTCCCCGGTCCAGCCGATGGCGGTGACCGGGCACGGCAGCCGGAATGGCTCGGCCACGTGGTACCGCTTGTTCATGTCGACGTCGTTGCGCAGGACGCCGAGGTAGAGCGCGAGCAGGCTCGGTTCCAGGGTGCCGCCCAACTCCGCGACGAGCCCGCGCAGTTCGTCGGCCAGCTCGTCGTCGTCCAGGCCGAGGAAGCGGCCGTAGGGGCCGTCCTGCGGCGCGACCTCGGAGGAGACGAACAGCCGGGTCGGGGCGGGGCAGCCCCGCTGGACCAGCCGTACGGCGGTTTCGTACGCCGCCAGCGCGGAGCCGCAGTGGCCGAACAGTGCGTAGGGACGGTCCAGGTAGGGGCGCAGCGCCTCGCAGAGGTCGTCGGCCAGCGCCTCGTAGGTGGTGTGGGCGGGCTCGCGCATCCGGTTCTCCCGGCCGGGCGGCTGTACGGGGCAGACCTCGACGCCGTCGACCGAGGACGGCCACTGGCGGTACATGGTCGCGCCGCAGCCCGAGTAGGGCAGGCAGAACA
>NZ_JBHVET010000383.1:0-7820 GCF_042802135.1 Kitasatospora sp. NPDC057512 | reverse complement strand
GGACGGCGCCGCCGTGGTCGAGCGGGACGGCGAGGGTCCCGCAGGTGAATTCGGGCGCGTCCGGACAGGGCGCCTGCCCGGTGATCCCGCCGCCGCCGGCTCCGGCTCCGGCTCCGGTGGAGGCGAGGGCGGGGGTGGAGGCGAGGGCGGGGGTGGCCAGCGTGGTGCCGGCGACCACCGCGACGGCGCCCAGCAGGGCGGCGATGCGGCCGCGCGTGCTCGTCATGTGAGTCCTTCCGCTCGCACCGCGTCCGTACTGACGCGGGCACGGAGGTAGCCTGCGCCCGGGACGACGGCGAAGGCGAGCGGTTATCCGGGGATTCGGCCAGGGGCGAATCCCCGACGGGCCCGGCAAGCGTGACGTACCGTCACATCAACCGCAGAAGCAGCGGCAGCGGCAGCCTCAGAGCAGCACCCGCGGCAGCACCACCCGCACCCACTCCTCCGGCTGCGACAGGTGCGGGGCGTGCCCGGCGCCGCGGTACAGGTGGCGTTCCGCCTTGGGCAGGGTGAGGTCGATGAGGTCCAGCACCTCGCCGAACATCGGCGCGCTCTCCTCGCTCTGGGTGAGCAGCGCGGGCTCGCCGAAGCGGGCGAGCCCGATGAGGTCGAGGTCGAGCGCGTCCGGGTCGCGCAGCTCGTCCAGGTAGGTGGGCGCGTTGCGGATGTAGCTGTGCCGGACCGGCGCGGGCAGCTGCTCCCAGGCGCCGGGGCCGAAGGCGAGGCTGTCCACGTACAGTTCGGCGGCGGCGGCCGACTCGGCCTGTTCCAGCAGCTCCCGGACGGCGGCGATCCGGTCGGCGAAGCCGGTGCCGAGCGGTCGCAGGTCCGGGTCGGCGAGCAGGATGCCGGTGCCCGGCGGCTCGTGCACGGCGATCCCGCGCAGCAGGTCGGGCCGGGCGGCGGCGAGCCGGAGGACGACCAGGGCCCCGTAGGAGTCGCCGTAGGCGAAGGCGGGCGCGAGGCCCAGTTCCTGGATCAGCCCGGCCAGGTCGGCCGCGTCCTCGTGCACCGAACCCTGGGTGAGCGGGTCCTCGCTGCGACTGTGCCCCCGGCGGTCGTAGGCGACCGCGGTGGTGGACTCCGCCAGGCCGGGCAGCACCCGCGCCCAGGAGTCCGCGTCGCTCCAGGACCCGTGCACCAGGACGACGCCGGGGCCCTCGCCACGGGCCTCGTAGTGCAGCACCACCCCGTTCACCCTGATCTCGGCCATCACGAGTCTCCCGGTCTCGGCGGTGCTCCCCCACCAGACTGACACAACCACCCGGAAGGCTCAGATCCGTCGGCAGTGGTCCCCGTCCCGGCCCCGTCAGCTCATCGCCCGCACCGGCGGCTCGTCCCGCGTCCCGTCCTCCGCGACCACCGTGAACCGCTCCGCGTCCGACACCGACAGGTCCACCGGATAGAGCGACGCGGTGTCGTTGACGTCCAGCACGGCGCTCTGCCGCCCGGTCGCCGCCTCCACCCTGGTCACCCGGCTCCGGGTCATCGCCCACACCGAGCCGCCGTCCACCACCAGGCCGGTCACCTGGTCGTCGAGCCCCGCGGTCCACCGCTTGCCGCCGTCCGTCAGCGAGTACGCCAGCAGCCGGCCGGTGGCGGTGCGGCTCGGGTGCTTGCCGCCGCTGATGCCGATGTCGCCGGGCTTCTCCCCCGGCACGACGAACAGGTCCCCCACCACCACCCCGCCGAACAGCGGCCGGGCGCTGAACTCGTCGAAGGCGTGCAGCCCGCCCAGCATCACGTCCAGGTCGTACTCGTCCCCGGCGACCGGTATCACCGCCCGCTGCCGGCCGGTCCGGTCGTAGCTGAGCACCGCGTGGGTGCCGCGCTCGGCCTGGGCGTCCACCCACACCGCGAGCGGGTCGACCGAGACCACCGCGAGGTTCCTCAGCCCGCCCGCCGCGGGCAGCGCGATCCGCCGCTGCTCCCGGCCGTCCGCCGGGGCCAGTGAGCGCAGCACGGGCGGCGCGTCGCCGCACTGCGCGACCGTGACGGCGTCCCCGGGCCCGCCCGCGACCTGCAGCGGGGTGCAGCCCGGATCGGCCGCGCCGCGCCAGACGTCCCGGCCGTCCGCCAGCCGGACGGCGCGCCAGCCGGCCTTCTCCTGGAGGAGGGCCTGCTGCCCGGCCACCGCGACCACGTCCGGCGTCGCGTCGTCCCCGTCCCGGGCGGGCGCGTCCACGGCGGCGGTCCAGCCCTCCCTGCCGTCGGAGAGGTCCAGCGCGGTGACGGCGGCGCACGGCTTGTCGTGCGGCGCGTGGCCGATCAGGCCGAGGGCGCCGCCGCGGCCCGTGCCGTCGGAGCCGGTCGTCCGGCTCATCGCGCACACCGTGTCCTCCCCGGGCGGGGACCAGTGCCAGGCGACGGCCCCGGTGGCGCGGCGGTACGCCACCACCAGGTCCGGCCGGGCCCGGACCACCAGGTCCCCGCTGGTCCAGCTGCCCACCGCGCGGATCGTCGACGGCCGGTCCAGCGGTGCCTTCCAGGAGTCGTTGAGGCCGTCCCCGGCGAAGCCGACGAAGATCCCGAGTCCCAGCACCGCCCCGACGGCGGCCGACGGGAACCCGGCCCTCGGGTGGATCAGCGCCCAGACGAAGCCCGCACCGCAGGGCATCAGCCCCAGGATGCTGATGATCCCCATGTACGCGAGGCTGTCGCCGCCGAACCCGTTCGCCGGGCCGAACAGCACGGCCAGCCCCATGCTCGCGAACATCGCCCCCAGCACCCCGCCGGAGACCACCATCCAGGTCTCCCGGCCCCAGGCGGACCACACTCCCCACTTCGCCCGGACACCACTGTCCTCGGGCCGAACGGCCATGCCGGTCTCTCCCCTGCGACGCGCCGCCCACCGCGTCGGGGCGACGATCATCGGATCGTCGCAGAGCGCGCCATGATCCGGAACAAAGAGCAGGGAAAACCCCGGCCATGACCCGCACACACCGGGCCCGGGGCGCCGGTAGCACCTGCCGTCCCCGGCGCGCGCCGGGCGCGGAAATCGATCGCCCGCCCCTGGGCCCGGACGGTCGCCTCGCTCATCGCCCCCGGCGGCTTCCTCTACCTCGCCGCGTACCACCCGGTGGCCGACGTCCTCGCCGCCGTCGAGACCCCCGTCCCCCACGCCGACGCCCTCCCCCGCGGTGCCGCTGAGCGCGATCCCCCTTGTGCTCACGGCGGGCACATTTTGGCCCCTCAGTTCCAGCCCGCGTCCCCGCCCCCGCCCTCTGCCCTGCCCGCGTCCCCGCCCCTGTCCGCTGTCCCGCCCGCTGCCGTGTCCGCCGCCCTGTCCCCGCCCGGCACCCAGTTGCCGTGCAGGCCCAGGGGCACCCGCACCGGCAGGTGGATGCGGGCCAGCGGCTCGCCGGTGAAGTCCTGGGCGGCGAGGACCACCAGGTCCGCCGCTCCCCGCTCCGGGTCGTGGACGTAGGCCATCAGGTACCCGTCGTCCTCCGCCGTCGGCGACTCGGCGGCGACGAACACCGCCTCGCCCACCGCCCCGTCGCGCCCGAACTCGTGGGCCTCGACGGTCCCCCGGCTCAGGTCGTGCTTGAGCAGGGCGTTGCTGAAGCCCTCGTCCGGGCGGTCGTCCCCGGGGCCGGTCGGCGGCGCGTAGAGCTCGACGGCGGCCGCGTAGCCGTAGCGGTACGGGCGGCCGGTGTGGCGCGAGTTGAGGCGCGGGAACTCCTGCACCCGGTCGTCCAGCCGCTCCTCCCGGACCGTCCCCGCCGCCAGGTCGATCGTCCAGCGGTCGAGCGTGGGCCGACTCGCGCCGATGTTCCGCAGGTCCATGCCCGGCGGGTGCCGCACGACGTCGACCACCAGCTCGTCCGCCGTCCGCTCGTACGCGTTGAGGGTGTGCCCGACCAGGTGCGGCGCGAGCTCGAACCACCGCACCGCGCCGCCCTCGCGCGGCATCACCCCGACCCGGGCGGCGCGCCGCTCGTCCCAGGTGAAGGGCACGCCGGTGGCCAGGTGCGCCGGGCTGAACACCACCTGCGTGTCGTACAGCAGCACGAACCGCTCGGTGAGCGCGAAGTCGTGCATGTACGGGTTCCCGGGGACCTCGATCAGCGTGCTGCGCCGGACGGTGCCGGCGGCGTCCATCACGATGTGCTGCACGTGCTCGGAGCCGTACAGGAAGGCCAGCGAGTGCAGTTCCCCGGTGTGCGGGTCGACGATCGAGTGGGCGTTGGCGCTGTACCCCTGCGGCGTGGCACCCAGCCCGCACGGCCCCACCGTGTCCAGCTCGTAGGTGAGTTCGTACGGGCGGATGCCGCCTTCGAGCAGCGCGTAGGTGCGCCCGGCGAGGCCCGCGACCTGCACGTTGGGGGAGATGTCCATCCGCTCGTCGACGGGCGTGCCGCGCCGGGGCTCACCGAGCCGGTCGGCGACCGCGCCGGAGCGGACCCAGCGGTTGCGGTACCACTCGGCGCGCCCGTCCCGGATCCGCACGCCGTGCACCATGCCCGCGCCGAGGGTCCACAGGTGGGCGCCCGCGTCGTCGATGCCCAGCGGGTTGGGGCCGTTGCGCAGGTAGCGGCCGTCGAGGTGGGCGGGTATCCGGCCGGTGACGGGCAGGTCGTAGGCCGTGACCTCCTCGGTCACCGGGGCGAAGTTCCCGGAGACGTAGCGGCTGCGCCTCGTACCGTTGCTGTTGCCGTTGCTCTTGTTGTTGCTGTTGTTGCTATTGTTTCCGTTGTTGATCGTGCCGTTGCGAATCGGGCTGCCTGGGCTCATCGTGTCGACCTCTCGTCAGGTGATGGGGTGTCCGGACTCGTTCACGAACCGGCGCCGAACGCCCGCCCCAGTGCGGCCATCAGCGCCTCGTAGCGCGCCCCGGCCTCGGCCGACGCGAAGTGGCCGGCGAGCTCCAGGCTCACCGCGCCGTGGGTGGCCGCCCAGAAGAGGTTGGACACTTCAAGGGCGTCACCGGACCGGAAGACCCCGGCCGCCATGCAGGCCTCGACGGCGGCCACCGAGGCGCCGAACGCGCCGTCGGCCAGGGCCAACGCCTCTGCGCTGGGCCGGAATCCGGGCACCGGCCGCTCGAACATCACGCGGTAGTAGGCGGGTTCGGAGACCGCCCGCTCCCGGTAGGCGCGGCCAAGCTCGGTCAGGTACGCCAACGGGTCGCTCCCGCGCGGGACTTGCTCCTGCGCCCGGCGCAGCCGCGCGAAACCCTCCCGGTACAGCGCGTCGAGCAGCCCCTCCTTCCCGCCGAACATCGTGTACAGCACCTTGGTCGAGGAGCCGATCTCGGCGGAGATCCGGCGCACGGTCAGCGCTGCGGGGCCTTCGGCGACGAGGAGGGAGATGGCGCGGTCGAGGATCACGGCGCGTACGGCATCCTGGCCGACCCGCTGCGCGTCCTGGTAGGGCGTGCTCATGGGTAACAACGTAACCGATGAGAAACAGCGTTACCACCCTTTGCGGGCAACGGATTTCACAACCCGCCCGGCCCGACCGCCCGGCCGCCCTGACGGGCCGTCCGACCCCCTGACTAGACTGGCGCGCTCCACAGCCGAGGGGAGTCAGCGATGAGCGGTGTCACCCGCTGCGACGAGGTCGCGGCCGAGGCGGGCCTGGGCGAACGGCGACGGCTGTACCGGACCAGCCGCCGGATCGGCGACGGAGTCGGAAAGTGGGGCCTGGGACTGCCCGGCATCCTCGTCTTCGCCGCCTCCGGCTGGACCTGGTGGGGCGCCGTCCTCGCGGTCGCCGCCGTGGCCGCGGCCGCCGTGGCCTACAAGAAGGTGCCGCCGCGCTCCGGGCTGGTCGCCGTGGCGCGCTACCAGGGCGGTCTCGTCCTCCACCACGCGGGCGGCGACTTCCGCGCCCTGCCCTGGGACGCCATCGAGAGCTACGAGTACATACCCTCCCGGATGGAGTTCCGCGGGAACCTGAGCATCGAGCACTTCGGCCGCGTCCTCATCCTGGCGCGCGACCGCGAAACCCCCTTTGTGGTCTCGAAACTGGCGGGCCGCTACGAACCGGGGCTGGCCGAGGCCATCCGCGCGGGCCTGATGCCGCGCTACACCGCGCCGCTGCACGAGCGGTTCGAGGAGGAGGGGCATGTCCTGTTCGGGAGGGTGCTCGCCGTGCTGCCCGCAGGGCTCCTCCTCGACCCCGACGGCGACCACCCTGCGGCCCCGCTGCCGTGGAGCGACCTCCAGGACGTCAGCGCCGAGGGCACGCGCGAACTCCGGATCACGGCGCGCACCGAACCGGGCCAGGGCGGACGGGTCGTCACCCGCGTGCTCGCCGATGCGGACGTCGTCGCGGCGTTCATCCACGAGACCCGGGCGAAACTCCTGCCGGAGCAGCGCCCGGAGTGACCGACCAGCGCGACCGGGTCGTGTGGCCGACCAGCGCGACCGGGCTGTATGGCCGACCCGCGCGACCGGTCCGCGGCCGCACCCCGAGCCGCGCCGGCCGACTCGACGGCCGTCCGCCAGGGCGCGCCAACCCCGCGCCACGGCCGGGCAGTTGACATGCGCCGGGCATCCGTCGGGGCGCCGGCGGCAGCCGGTCCGCGCGTCGTGCTGCGCCGACCGGGTCAACCTCGGCGCCGGACTGTACGCGCACGCCCCGTCGGCTCGTTCTGCTGTACATGCCTCCCCTGATCCCGACGCCACCACCGCTGCCCGTACGCAGCACCGCGCGGACCACCGCACGGAGGTCCTTGTGGCCGTGATCGGCCGTGCGGCGGCCACCGTGGTCGCGCTGGGCATCCTGCTCATCCCGGCGGCCGTCACGGCGGGCACCGACCTGACGCCCGAGCTCGGCGCGGGCTGGTGGGAGGTGTCGGCCAACGCCGCCAACGTCCGGGTCGACCACTTCGGCGAGGAGACCGTCATCGGACTCGCCCGTTCGGGTGACCGGGTCGAGGTCGTGGACACCTGGACCTCACCGCTCGGCGCCCGCTGGGCGAAGGTCATGGTGGAGCGCACCCGGGTCTCAGGCTGGGTCCTGTGGTCCCTGCTCGCGCACCGCGACCCCTCTTCGGAACCGTAGAATCCGCCTGTACACATCAGGAGGGAATTCGCGTGTTCCGAGCGCAGCGTCCGCGCACCGCAGAGCTGACCCCACGACGGGGCGAGGAGCCGGTCGCCGGCGTCGCCCTGCTGCTGCCGGGCGGGTTCCTCCGCAGTCGGCGCGCACCGATGCGGGTCGCCGAACTGGGCCTGCGGGACCTGGCCACCGAACTCACCGACCGCGGCCGGCCGCACGGCCTCGCGGTGCACCTGCTGCGCTACCGCCACGGCGGCTGGAACGGCGCGGACGCCGACACCGCCGTCGACACCCGCTGGGCGCTCGACGAGCTGGACCGGCTCTACCCGGGCGCACCCGTCGTGCTGATCGGCAACTCGCTGGGCGGGCGCGCCGCCTTCTGGTGCGCCGGGCACCCCTCGGTGGTCGGCGTGGCCGGGATCGCGCCGTGGCTGCCCAGCGGCGACCCGGTCGACCAGCTGGCCGGGCGGCGGGTGCTGATCGTCCACGGCACCGGGGACAACAGCTCGGCCAGTGCCACCCAGTCCCTGGAGTACGCGCTGCGCGCCCGCCGGGTCGTCCCGGACCTCGCGCGGTACGAGGCCCCGGGCGCCAACCACCTGCTGCTCCGCGAGTCCCGCGACATCAGCGCGCTGACCACCGCCTTCACCCTCGGCGTCCTGGGCGCCGAGCCCGCCCCGATGGTGGCGGGGGCGGTCTGCACCCGGCTCCCGGCGCGGGTGTAGCCACCGTTCCCCTGCCGCTGCCGCGTTCCGCACCCCGTGCGTCCCGCGTCCGCGCCCCGGGCCTCCCCTGCCGATCGGCAGGGG